>WFMT01000154.1 GCA_015488975.1 Campylobacteraceae bacterium
ATGTTTGTGATCAACTAAATATGAAATGAGTTGTTCAATTTCATCAGCATAACTGCTTCTAAAATTGACAAAATTACTTCTTTGAGGCTTTCTTAAAAATGTAGCCCCTGAAAACGGTGCTACAAAAGGTATATTATTATCATTTAAGATGGGCATTATAGCTTTTATGGTTGGAGTTCCGACAAAGCCAAAAAGTGCAAATACCTTATTCTTATTAAGAAGTTTTTTTAAGTTCTCGATTGTCAGTTCAGGTTCATACTGATCATCGTACGAGATAAATTCAACCCTCTTTTTTCCTAAAAGATTGTTTTTGTTAGCATATTTAAAGTATGCCAAAGCACCATCTTTGACAGATAGCCCCAATTCTTTGTTGATACCACTTAAAGGTAAAGAAGAGCCAAACTTTATCTTATTTTGATTGATTTTGTCTTGATTCATAATATAAATTATAATCAAAGATACTAAAAAAAGAGACAATACAAACAATAACTTTTTCATATTTTCATAATATCAATTATTGGATAAAAAATTCCTTAATAAATTTTAAAGTAAATAATTTCTTAATTAAGAGTGTATTTATCCTATTTGTTTACCCCAATTAAGTAAAATATTTTTTACTTAATTAAGCTGAAAGTAAGTAATTTAGTTTTATAATTCAAGTATAAGTTTTATATATGAAGGTAATTTAATGACTGAATATGTTTATTATAGTCCTGAAACCTTGGACTTTCCTCTAAACGAAAGTATAAGGATTATTGATGATTTACAAAAAGTAAATGAAAATTTTATGATTTCTAATTCAAAAGAGTTATCAGCTGAGGCTTATGCTCCTGAGATAGACTTTTATATCAAAAATTCTAAAGATGATGTAAGTGATAAAATCAAAACTGTTGAACTTCTTTATGCCATTAAAGGTATAAAATTGGATTTTGCAACCGATTTTGAAAGCTCAAAGGATATAGGAGATAAACTTCTTATCGTAGGAGAAAAAGAACAACTCATAGAAATTGAGTCATTACTCTCAGATACGCAACTGGATTTATATTTTGCAAGTAGCGAATTTGTAAGTAAAATTGAAGGTACTATTGGAGATTTGGTAGTTTCTTTAAACAGAAATGGTAAAGTAACACCTTTAAGCGTAGACCAGATGGTTTGGTTTAATGCTCCAAAGTCTGCATTTGTACAAAATGGTGTATATGATCCGTTAAAATCTTCCATAAAAGAAATTGTTGATAAAGTTTTACAAAATATAAAAAAATTTACTTACAAGAAAGCGATATCTTATAATCCTGATATTTGTCAATACAAAGGCAGAAGAACAAAAGATGGCGGTGATATTTGTGGAGACTGTGCAAATATTTGTCCTACAAATGCCATCTTGAAGATAGATGAAAAAAAAGAGTTATCTTTTAGTGATATTGATTGTGAGACTTGTGGAGGGTGTGTTAGTGTTTGTCCATCGGGTGCGTTGGATTTGTGCGCAACCCCAAGAGAATATATTTACGAATCTGCCAGTTTGTTAAGAGAGAAGATTATTTTGGTAATTCCAGAAATTATGGAATTGGAGAATTTGAACATTGATTTACCTGCTAATGTAGTTCCTCTTATGGTAGGAGGCAGAAAATTTTTGCATGAGGCTCATTTTATAAGTCTGTTTCAACAAAGTGGCTTCCAGGTTGTTTTCTATACTGACTTTATATCCAAGGGCTCAAAAGCATCATTGGATATGATAAATGATATAAGTCAAAGAAAATATGGTAAAGATATGGTTTTAGTAGCGCTAAATGAAGAAGAATTGCAAAATAAGTTAAACGAAGTATCAGCAGTTGAAGGAAGTAGCTATTCTATCAATGAATTGGGACTTAAAAAAAGAGAAATCTTTTCAGCAAGATTATCTCATTTAGTGGGAGAAAGTGATCTTGGCATTTATGAAAATCACAATGAATATATTCATTACGGAAAAGTTATAGTAAACGAGCAAAATTGTACACTTTGCCTTAGTTGCGTAGGTGCATGTAATGTGGGTGCATTAACAGCTCATCCAGAAGATAATACTCTTAGATTTGATGCTTCTATTTGTACTGATTGTACTTATTGCGAAGTTGTTTGTCCAGAGAATGATTGCATAAGTATAGTTAGAGATAAAATTGAGCTTAAAGCTGAAACATTTGGACAAAGAATTTTAGCTAAAGATGAATTGTTTGCCTGTGTGGAGTGCGGTAAAGAGTTTGCTCCTAAAAAAGCCGTGATGAAAATCGCACAAAAAATGACACCTTTATTTGCAGGAGACAAAGCTAAGATAAGAACACTTTACTGTTGTGAAACTTGCAAAGCTAAAGTGATGTTAAAAGCACAAATAGGAGAGATATGATGGACGAAAAAACTATTAATAAAGCCAGAGCTTTATATTATGGGCTTTTTAGCTCGTTATTTGCATTTGTTTTAGAGGAAGATAGATTTGAAAATATTGAACAAACTATAGAAATCTTATTACAAAATCCAATAGACGAGGATAGCAAAAAAGCTTTAGAGAATATGGACAGTATCATAAAGGTTAAAGGTAAAAAATTTTTAGCAGATGAGTATGATAATATATTTTATGATTTAAACAGCGATCCTGTTCCAACAACAGCATCTTTTTATGAAGAAGACAGAGATGATGGCAAAAAAAGATTACTAATGGTCAATTATGTCCTTCAATCTCAATACAGAAGAGATACACAAAAATATACTGATTTAGAAGATGATATGGGTTTTATACTCTCTTTTATGCAAAAACTGATTACTGATGAGTCAAACGGTGATGAGAAAGCTGGAGTATTGGAAAGAGAGATCTTTAAAGTCGTACTAAATAATTTTGTAGATGAATTTATTGAAAATGTGTATATGCATGAATACTCTGCATTTTATCAGGAAGTGTCTTTGCTTTTTAAGATTTTTATAGAATTTGAAAGAATATTTTTAGGAATAAATAAACCAAAAGAAAGAGAAAAAAGTATTAAAGATAAAGATATAAGTATCGCTGATGCCGAGGCCCTAAGAAGAATGGAAAATAAAAGAAAAAAATCTGAAGAGATACAAGAGTGTATCATAGAAGCAGGAGGAGATGTAGAAGACGAGGTATAAAACCGTAAGAAAAACAACAACTGCTTGTTGTTTTTTAGGTTTTATTATGCAGATATCATGTGTAAGCCCTAAAATCAAGGATTTTAGTGGTGAACACGATATCAAATGGTTACCTTGAAGAAAATCGTAGCGAGTGAAACGAG
>WFMT01000155.1 GCA_015488975.1 Campylobacteraceae bacterium
TTCTTTAGAAAAGAAAATGGAAGAATCAAATTAATTAAAATGATTTTCCAATTTTGAAATTTAATAGTTGATCTGCTCCATTTTTTGGATGCAAAGCAGTTCCTACTGAAATTATATCACCTCTTTTGATTTTAAATCCCTTTGGTAATTTAAATACAACTACCCTTGTAAAACCAGGGGTTTCTTCATAATAATTAATTTTCAAAAGTTTATCTTTAGGATAAAAATTATCTGTTTTTAAAATTGTACTCTTCAATTTAAGTTTATACGTAGTATCAAAACTGGTGTGAAGTGTTGTATTTGAATTTGAAAAGAATGAAAAATGAAATAATACATAAAGCTTATTGTTATCTTTTATCATATAAGGAATTTTATGAGTAGCAAAGTCACCTCCATCATCAAAAAACGCCCAATCAGAATAAATATTATTACTTGTTAATATTATTTTAGGATTTTTAAGTTTTAAAGAAGGAGCTATTCTATGAAAATTTCTTAGCATACTTGGTTTTATATATTTATAATCTCTTAATTTGTTAGTATCAACTAAAAGATAATGATAAAGCTTGTGACTTTTACCCTCACCTAAAATATATGAATAAACTCCTCTTTTAACTTGAAAATGTTTTAATAAAAATCTTGGAGCAAATTTCATAGTAGTTTGATGTATAAAACCATCTCCCATTAATACTCTATTTTTTGCATCTAACATATAAACTTTATTAATTGGATTACAATTATCACATGGAAAATGCATATATGAGATAAAGATATCACCATCACCATCTCCTTTAGCACGAGGATCATCTACAGGATTATTAATATCAGTATCACTATAAAAAAAAGTAAAATTAGATTGATCAATTGTATTATAAGCAGTTAATCTAAAAGGTGAATCAATATTACTAGTTAATAAAATATTTTTTGATAATGGATAAATATCCGGCCCTTTGAAATTATTTAATCTTGAAATTTTATTTGTTTTTATATTATACTTATTGTGATCAAAATATACATTATTATCTGGAAATCCAAATGTTGCATTTATAAGAGCATTATCGTAAATTCCTTTTATATTTTTTTCTACTATTTTTTTTATTTTATATGCGCCTTTATTATTAAAAAAGAGATAATAAAGAAATCTTTTTGAATTTGATTGTGACATTAATAAAAGATAGTTTTTATTGTTTTTAGAGTAATAATCATCTTTCTTTAACAAAAACATTTTTCCATCAGGGATACGGATTGTTCTTGTAAAAAGAATTTTATTTTTCACTAAATTTACAACTCTTATTTTAAATCTGTCTATCATATTTATCATTCCATATTTACCAGGAATTTCTAAGTTTTTCTTTTTATTTAATAAAACAACTAAATTTCCATCAATACCTATAATATCATAATTATTATCATTAATATAATGATGTAAATTATTTGATAATTTTTTATCTTTTTTAAATTGATAATTATAAACATAATATTTTTGATCAGAATGATCTGTTTTTATAAAAAAATGACTATTATTACTTATGATAGGCTTGTCAAACTGATTGAATTCCAATTTAGTGGGAGATATTTTATCTAATAACAAAATCTTACTTGCATTTGCAAAAGAAAATGGCAATATTAAGAATATTAACACCCTTATAAACTTTTTCATATTTAACTCCTAGTAAATAAATTTTTGTAGAATATGTGCAAAAAAGAATGCAAGATAACGATTTTTTATTAAGAATTAACTTTTAAAAATAGACTTTAATTTTACAAAGTTAATAATTCCAACATTAATCTCTATCCATTTATTATATTCTAATGAAATTTTAATTTTATATTATTAACAAAATATACAATATTCATAAAAACACTATAAAATACAGGTATCTTTTATCTTTTTTAAAAAATACTCAGTTTAAAATTATTTTTATAAATCCTAATGTATTATTAAAAGCTTCATTTACACTTTACATAATCAACATTATATCCTAAATCCTTATATTTTTCCAAAGCTTTTTTCTCAGCTTTAGATTGTGAATCTGTATATATCTTCACAAAACCACCTGTAGGCTGTCCATCTACATATCTATAGCAAATATATTTACTTGCAAAAACATTACTTACTAATCCTAATAAAATTAATATAAATGAAATTTTCTTCATTCTGAAACTTCAATAATAAATTTATGAACTCATTAAATTGAACTCAATTCTCGATTATAATATATTTCACCTTTAAATTTTATCAATCAAGCAAAAATTTAAAAAGTGATAAAACGATTATCTTTTTAGTATCAACTAGTTGTATCAAAAAATTTATTAAAAAATATCTCTTTATCAAACTTTATCATAATCCCCTCTTGTTCGTATAATCTCTTGCACTTTTTTACATATACTTTTTTGATAAAAAAACTCTATAAGAGTCCCAAAATAAGAAACAGAGATATAAAATGCAACTATGATTGCAATCCAGCCAAGTTCTCCGCTAAATCCAACTGCAAGAAGAGTGAGTATCACAAAGGCAACCCAAAAGTTGTATCGTTCACAGATATAATCCTCTTGTGAGATTTTTCCTTCTAAGGTGAAAAAGAGATGTGCATAAAGTGCTTTTGCTTGTTCATTTTCATCTTTTAATCTTATTTTAATCTCTGTTCCATTTTTTAAAACAATATTGACATCCAGATATCGCTTCTCATATTTTTTTGTTATAGTTGCTGAAAAACTTACAATCTCATTGTATAAGATTTCCCTGTTTTCCACTATCAAGCCTCTACTAAAAAGTCCTATCAATGTACTCATCTGTACTTTTTGAATCTCTTTGACTTTTTTACATTGCTCATTTCCAGTTTCATCCGCTACTTTTGTGTTTTCTTCACTTTTTATAGCTTGATTTTCTAACAAACAAATTTCTGTTTTTCGATAAGGTTTGATAAGTTCTAAAAAATTCTGCATTTCACCGCTATCAAGCACTACATCTTCAAATATTGCTACTGTTTTTGTTTTTGTTTCATGCCATAAAGTAACTTGATAAAAATCATCACTTTGTTTAAAATCAATGCTCATGTAAGCATTTGCAAG
>WFMT01000156.1 GCA_015488975.1 Campylobacteraceae bacterium
TAGTTAAAAAACAAGCTGAGGTTGAAAGAAATAAAAAACTAAAAGAAAAAGATGAATTAGAGAGTTTTGTGCGAAGATTTTCTGCAAATGCTTCAAAAGCAAAACAGGCAACAAGTAGGCAAAAGCAACTTGATAAGTTAAATATTGAAGAATTACAAACAAGTTCAAGAAGAGAGCCTAGTATAGTTTTCAAACAAAAAAGAAGTATCGGTAATGAAGCCTTGGAATTGTTAAATATCTCAAAATCTTTTGGCGATTTGCAGGTTTTAAAAAATATTTCACTAAAATTTGAAAAAGGTGAAAAAGTAGCAATAGTCGGAGCAAATGGAATCGGTAAAACTACTTTGATTAAAACGATAGTAGGAGAATTAAGCAAAGACAGCGGAGAAGTCAAATGGGGAGCTACCGTAGAATTTAGTTATTTTCCTCAAGATACGACTGACAAAATAAAAGGTGATGAGACTCTTTATGAGTGGCTTGAGAATTTTGAGAAAAAAAGAGATTTGGATGAGATTAGAAAATGTCTCGGAAGAATGCTTTTTAGCGGAGAAGAACAACAAAAAAGCATAAAAGGCATAAGTGGTGGTGAAAAGCACAGGATGATGCTTAGCAAGATAATGTTAGAACAGGGAAACTTTTTAGTTTTTGACGAGCCTACAAATCACCTTGATTTAGAAGCCATTATAGCTCTTGGAGAAGCTTTTCGCAAATTTGAGGGGACTGTAATATGTGTCAGTCATGACAGAGAACTCATAGATGCATTTGCCAATAGAATAATCGAACTTAAGCCTGAAAATAAAGTTGTTGATTTTAAAGGTTCTTATGAAGAGTATCTAAAATTATAAAATTATTTGATATTATTAACCCTGTATTTACCAAAATAATATACAATATCATCATCAAAAAAAAAGGATAAAAATGAAAAACATAATCTCTGGGTTATTGCTTAGTGTCGCTATTGTAAGCTCATCATTTGCAGCTGGACACAGTCAACTAAAAAAAGATATTAGTAAATATTTTACTCGTAACAAAGTAAATGTAAAATCAATTAAAATTATAGCTGAAGGCAAGGCTATAAATCTTAAAAATCTTCATGCTGTTATAGGAATGATAAAAGGTAGTAGTAAGCCATTTTTATTGCTTTATAACAAAAATACAATTATAGCCGGCAGTATTATAAATAGAAATAATGGCAAAACTGTATTTACTGATTTTATCAATAAAAATAGAGCTAAGATAAAAAAAGCTTTATCATCTGTTGTAAAAAAACAAAAAAGAGATAAAATTAAAGATAATAAAAAGTTGATATCACTTTTTAATAATAAATATAAAGATTTAGTGTTAACAATAAAAGGTGGTAATCCAAATGGAAAAACAGTTTATCTTATAACAGATCCAAACTGCCCATATTGTCAAGAATATGAAAAAAATGAGTTGCCAAGTACTATAAAAAAATCAAAAGAGATAAAAGTTATACCTATTTATTTAAATATACCAGGACATGAAACTTCACCTATGAGATCAAGCTGGTTACTCGAACAAGGAAATAAAAAAGGAGCTGATGTAGTATCTCTTATGCATAAAGCTTCAGACTCAAGTAATAAAGCGTATAAAAAAGTAAACAAAAAATTTGCAAAGAAAATGATATCTCAAATGAAAGTATTAATCTCATCAGGTCTTATAAAAGGAACTCCGACAATATTTGATCAAAACGGTAATCCGACAAGATAAAATTATTTTTTAAGAGTGATGGCAAATATTGAACTGTTGCCCTCACTCATAATAAACTTACAACGCCATCACTATCACCTGAATTTCAATCCTAAATATTGTTTGTGGTTAAAAAACAAGAAAGGAATCCAATGAAAACAAATCTTTTAATTATCACCATATTGACATTTTTTAATGTATCTGCTTATGCCGGTAAACTAATATTGAATAAGGATACAAACAAGAATCTTCAAAATATATCAAGAAATAGCGAACAAATCATGATAAATAAAATAACAGGGCTTATGTGGCAAAAGAATAGAAGTAAGAAAAAATATACTTGGAAAAGAGCAAAAAAATATTGTGGTGATTTAGTCTATGATGGTTATAATGATTGGAGACTCCCAAGTAAGCAAGAGTATAAAGACCTTTTGCTAATGTTTTCTAAGAAAAACGATACTTCTGATGATAATCGTACTAATATTAAAACAGTAGATTTGAAAATCAAGTGGCACTCTCCGTGGTATTGGACGAGCACAAAATATAATTCTACTCAAATTTGGATATTTAATGCATTTATTGATGGAGATAGATATAGTAATTTAAAAAAAGAGTATCTAGTGAATTGTGTTAGAAAATAGATAAATTGGAAAGTTGTATAAAAATAATACTATTGCTATCACCTGACCCTCATGTGTTTTCCCTCATGTGTTTTCCTTCATGTGTTTTCCAAGCCAAATCTTCCAGCTTCATTTGTGCCAAATAGAAACGCTATTTTTTTTACCTTAGCTCACGCTTTTGCCCAGAAGCAAGGTATCAACAACTTAGTAACTGGTATAAATCAAACTGATTATTCAGGTTATCCAGATTGTAGGGAAAATTTTGTAAATGCACTTGAATTAGCACTAAATCTAGGGAGTGAATCGGATATAAGATTTCACTATCCGTTAATGCATCTAACAAAAGGTGAAACTTTTGACCTTTCAGCCAAAGAGGGGATATTGGATTTAGTTATCAATGAATCACACACTTGTTACAACGGTGATCATAAAAGTTTTCACGATTGGGGATTTGGTTGCGGTAAATGCCCTGCTTGTATTTTATGAGAAAATGGCTGGAAAGAATTTATTGATAAAAAGTGATAACCCCTTTTCATCAATTCCTCATCTTGTCTTTATAGTATCTATTTACATCATTATGAACGAAACCATTTTTGTCGATAAACTGCAAGTCATCTTTGCATAATTCTCTAAAACTTTTTTTACCGACAACAGCTAAGATGGTTTTTAATCCTTTTAATAAATTGTTATGATAGTTAGCAACTTTTTTTGATTGTTTCATCACCAAGTAAGCAGCTCTTTTTTTAGCATTTTGTGTGGCTAATCCAACAGGGCAATTTTTGCCATTTGCACCTGAACACACTCTTGCTCTAATGCATCCAGCACTCATCATAAAGCCTCTGCCGATTCCTACCATATCGGCTCCAAGAGCCAACACGATAGCTACATCATCAGGTGTTAAGATTTTACTACTTGCCAAAAGTTTCACTTCGTTTTTTACTCCATACTCTTTTATAACGCTATTGACGATATGGATAGCATCTTTTACAGGAAGTCCAACTCTATCCATGAGTTCTAATGGTGCAGTGGCACTTCCTCCATCGCCTCCATCTATCGTGATAAAATCAGGGATTCCATCTACATTTTCATCTCTTCTTCTTTTTATCTCTCGAGCAATCTCTTCTATGTTGTCTCTATTAGATATCACGATCTTAAAGCCAACTGGTTTGCTTGAGAGTTTTTGGAGTTTGGCTACAAAATCAAACAAATCTTTTGTTGTTTTAGCATAAGGAAAACGGTTTGGCGAAAATATATTTTTATAAGGTTCTAACCCTCTATAATACGCAATAGCTGGGGTTACTTTGCTTCCCATAAGTTTTCCACCTGTTTGTTTGGCTCCTTGGGCTATCTTTATCTCTGTTGCTCTACAAAATCTCATCACTTTTTGATATCGTTCCTCGTCAAAATCTCCACTACCATCTCTGCAACCATATAATCCTGAACTTACTTGATAGATGATATCTGGCATATCTTCTGGTACTTTTTTTGGAAAATGACTTAATGGTAAATCCCAATTTGGTCTAAAAAATATCAAAGAATCAAAATCGATTACATATGTATCTTCCGTCTCTTTTGTTAAAAGCAATGTTCTTAATGCTTTTAGTGCAACTGCCCGATTAAACAGTTTTGAGATAACGATATATATGGTTCGGTTAATTCCAGTTATCGGGATATTTTCCATATATTCATCTCCACCATGATTATGGTGAGTTACAAAAAAATTGGATGTTAAACTACCTTCACCTGTATTTATAGTAAAATTTCCAGTTTTAGCTCCAATCACAAAAGCTATCGTCCCCTCAGGAGATATAGCACCATCACTCATAGCTGAACGGTAGATGATGGATTTTGCTTTAAAGGGCATCTCTCTCTTTTCGCCAATTAAAACACTAAAATCATCTTCCACTTCATCATCATTTAACACTTGATTTGTATGTTTGATTTGAAATTTAGGAAGAGGTTGAGGTTGACCTGTTGAAAATGAAGTATAATTTGGCTTATCCTCACTAGCTTTATATACCCAGTCAATTTTATCTCTAGATTCATAAAAATCTTCATTTGCGAAGTATTGTCTAAAAGGCTCTCTTACTGCCTCAAAGAAATATCTCATTCTACCAATAATAGGGTAATTTATAAGCAGTTGATGTTTTCTTTGTACATATCTGTCATATATATACCACGCAAACATAATGGCAAAAAATGCTATCAATATATACTCAATGTAGTCTAAAATCATACTCATAAAATTCTCTCCAAGTGTAAGTTTGAATCATTTTATCACAACTTTTGTTAAAAATGGAAGATTCAAGGGAAATATATTTTCCCTTGCTAAAATTTTGGGTTATTTTGTTATATTCCTGCTTTTGTAGTTATTGCATCAAGTAAAATAAACGGGGTCATAGCAATTCTAAAAAATATAATAGAAGGTTTTAAGCTTTAGTATATATTTAATGAAATAAACTAAACTTATTTTAAATATAAAA
>WFMT01000157.1 GCA_015488975.1 Campylobacteraceae bacterium
CTTTATTTGTTCCAAATTGTTTAAAAATCATTACTGAATACTATGTTTTGGCAATTTATTTGGCATGAAAAAAGTTAAAACAAAAGATAAAAGAGCAATAAAAGTTCCTATAAAAAATACTAAGCTGTATGACTTCAACCAAAGAAGACCCAAAATAGCCGGCAAAAAAACAGCCGCTATGTGATTTATAGCAAAGCTTACTCCTGCGGTTGCAGTTATATCTTTTGGATCTGCAATCTTTTGAAAATATGTCTTTAGTGCTATTGCCATAGAAAAAAGTATATGATCAAAAATAAATAATAAAATAGCAATATTTGGATCTTTTACAATACCATACAAAGAAAATATGATCATTAAACTTATATATTCAATTCTTAAGGAAAGTTTTTCGCCAAATCTTGTTACAAGCTTTCCTACTATTGGAGCTGAAATCATACTAATAATTTTATTTACCAAATATATTATAATCATTTTATCAATACTAAAGCCAAACTTTTCAACCAATAAAAATGCTGCAAAAACAATAAATATTTGCCTCCTTGCTCCTGCTAAAAAAGTGAGCAAATAGTAAAGCCAATATTTTTTTCTTAAAAAAAGTTTTTTCTCCTGTATTTCAAAATTTTCAAACTGGTCAAAAAATATCCATGCAAATAAAACTAAAGCGATACTAAGTCCGCCAAATATCATATAAATATATTTGTATTCTAGATGATAAACTTTTATAAGCAAAAATATAAGAAGCATAACAAATATTGATATAAAAGCTCTTAAGGATATTTGTTTACCTAAAATTGCAGGTGCTTCACTTTTTTTTAACCATTGTAATGAGAGCGAACTATACAATACCTCCCCATAGTGAAAACCAAATGACATCACAATCGTTGTAATATATAAGCCGATAGTCGAAGGGAACAAGCCTGTTAAAAATACACCTACTCCTAAAAGTATCAAAAACAGGTATGTTGCCACTTGTTGCTTAAATAACAATAACCAAAAAACAACAGTAAAAGATAGAAGTCCGGGTATCTCTCTAATGCTTTGCAAAAAACCTATATGTTCTCCGTTAAAATGTGCAACTTCTACTACAAAGTTATTTAGCAGCACCATCCAAACACCAAATGCCAACGGCGAAGCAGCTGCTAAAACATATAGCAAAACTATTCTATTGTTATATTTTTTCAATTTTACCTCTGAAATTTTGCTAACTCTTTTAGTGCCTCTTTACTTAAAAACGGGCGAAGTGTCTCTTCAATCCTTTGGATGCCCGTTTCAATACCTTTATTTGGTGAAAATTGATCAGTTAATTGCATATAGCTACTCCAAAATTGATCAATTAATAAAATCATATCACTTAAATAATCGATAATATTATCATAAGGTATCTTTAAAACACCATAGTTCTTTAGAGCTTGGATTATTCTTTTTGTCTGTTCTTTGTCTTTTAAAATTTCTTTTTGATATATCTTCTTTAAATTATCATCTTTGCTCAATAAAAATAATAATTCACGATAAAAGAAACGATATTTCCATTCAATTTTAAATATTTTTTCATGCAATTTTGCCAAATCTGTAATACTTGAGGGGTAAGTATCGGATAAAGCAGAAAATTCTTCTCGCATTAACTTGTAGAGCTTCCTGATAATATCTTCTCTATTTGCATAATGATAGTGCAAATTGCCGGGACTTATACCCGCAGAAGCAGCGATGTGGTTAGTAGTCGCTGCTTGGGTATTTTTTTCATTAAAAAGTTTTAATGCTACTTCTAATATCTTTTCCTTTGTAGTCATATCTCTTATATTTTCACCTTTTTTCCTATATCTTTTATACTGTACATACTATGAGAACCGTCACAAAACGGCATGTTTGAGCTACTTTTACACAAACACAAATGATAATTTTTGGTGTCTTCTACTGTAAATATTTGAGGCTCACAACCGCTACCTTTATGGCTCCCATCACAAAAGGGCTCATTTTTACTTCTTCCACATTGACAATAATAATACTCTTTTCCGGCAATAAGTTCAACCTCTTTAGGTTTATTGTCACCAACTAAAGCTTCGCTGCACATTTTGACTCCTTTACTTAAATTAGTGTAATTACTCTAACAGTATGTCATAATATATAATAAATGTCAAGTTTAAATATAAAGTTAATATTTTTTTGAGAAAAGGTCTTTGAAAGTTTGTATAGAAATAATGGTGCGGACGACAATACCTGGAAGTTCTGTAAGCCCCATAAAGTAGGCAAAGTAGAGTAAAAATCACTGCTCATTTCAGGCTCCCATAAGTTTCACGCATTATAGCATTCATTATAACTTATGTAAAGAATAAAGCAGTAGTAAGCAATATTCTTATACAATATTATAAAATTAAAAAGTAGGATTATAAAATGACAGTAGCGATAGTAATTGGGGCAGCAATAATTTATTACTTAAAGTTAGAATGGTGGTGGTGGCTTATTTTAGGAATTGCCACAGCTATAGATATAAGCCAGGATGTTGCTAATAACACAAACTCAGCAAATACTGTAAATCGTTTATCAGATATAGATTATAAAATAGATGAAATCAATGAAAAGATAAATGATAGAGAATAATCTGTCTAAATTTTATCATCGTTTTTTTAGAAGTGGAATTTTCAATATCAGATAAAAAAATGGTAGTATAATCAGATAAACACTCTGTTTCAGATACCTCATCATCAACATCGTTAATACCAATATCATAGCCATATTCTTTTTTTAATCGTTTAATCGCTCTTCTTATAACTTTCCTTAATTCAGGCATTAGTTTTTCTTCAATATCATTATTAGGTCTCAATGTTAATAACTTTTCTATATCTTCATTGTTCATTGTAAAAAC
>WFMT01000158.1 GCA_015488975.1 Campylobacteraceae bacterium
GCTACAATGAGGCCTTATGTGGTAAATGGTAAGACTTATTATCCAACTGTCGTTCAAACCGGAAATGTATATAGGGGTATTGCAAGTTGGTATGGTCCTAATTTTCATGGCAAGAAGACTTCAAATGGCGAATATTACGATATGTATGCTCTTACTGCTGCAAATAAAACATTACCTATGAATACGATTGTAAAAGTTACAAATTTATTAAATGGAAAAAGTGTTGTGGTTAGAATAAATGACAGAGGGCCTTTTGTGAAAAATAGAATTATTGATTTATCATACGCAGCTGCAAAAAGATTGGATGTCATATCAAAAGGTACTGCTCCTGTTAGATTGGAAGTTTTAGGATTTAATGGTATAATTACAGCAAAAAGTACTAAAAAACAATCTGTACAAATAAATAATTTTTCTGTGCAAATTGCTTCTTTTAGAAAAATTCAGGGTTCAAGAGTATATAAAAATAGATACAATAATTATCTAAATAGATATAAAACTTCCATAATAAAAGGTATGTATCAAGGAAGACCAATATATAGAGTTTGGCTAAATGGCTTTAAAAGTGAAGAAGAGGCAAGAGATTTTATCAAAAGAGGTGATTTTAGCGGTGCCTTTATAGTTAGGAGATAATTTTGACAGAAATAAAGAGAGAGACAAAAGAGACTAATATAGCTTTAAAACTGGACATGGAAACAAAAGGCAAATGCAATATTATCACAGGAATTGGCTTTTTTGATCACATGTTAGAATCATTTTGCAAGCACTCATTAATTGATTTGGAATTAGATTGTAAGGGCGATACTTATGTTGATTTTCATCATAGTGTAGAAGATGTTGGGATAGTGATTGGAAAAGCTTTATATAAAGAATTATATCCACTTAAAGATATAGAAAGATTTGCTGATGCTACAATAGTTATGGATGAAGCTTCTGTAAAATGCAGTATTGATTTGTCAAATAGGCCATTTTTAGTATATGATGTTCCAATTTTTGGAAAAATTGGTGATTTTGATGCAGAATTGATAGAAGAATTTTTCAGAGCTTTAGTATTTAATGCATCAATAAATGCACATATAATAAAAGAAAGAGGCAGCAATAAGCACCATATTGCAGAAGCTGCATTCAAGTCTTTTGCTATATCTCTAAGACGAGCATTGAAAAAAAATCAAAAAACCGGTATCCCGAGTACAAAAGGTGTACTATGAGTCTTAAACTTGTAGTTTTTGATGTAGATGGGTGCATGACTAACGGTGACATACTTTATGATGATTCAAATAAAGAAATTAAAGTATTTAATGTAAAAGATGGATTAGGAATAGTTTCTTTGAAAAAATTAGGTATAAAAACTGCTATCATAACCGGTAGAAACTCAAAAGTAGTTTCTATTAGAGCTAAAGAATTGGGTATTAATTATTTATATCAAGGAGTTAGAAAAAAGATAGATAAGTTAGAGCTTATACTAAAAGAGGAGAGCATAAAATATAGCGAAACAGCATATATAGGAGATGATATAAATGATGTTTGTATATTGGAAAAAGTTGGTTTTTCTTTTGCTCCAAATAATGCGACCAAATATGCAAAAGATGCTTCAAAGATTAAGTTAAAAAGCAATGGTGGCGATGGAGCGATAAGAGAGATGATAGAAATACTCTTTGAATACAATGATTTAACTGAGAGGTTTGTAAAACTTTGGGAATAAAATTTTTTTCTTTTTTTATAATATTTTTTTTCTTGTCTTCTGTTTTTATAATTTATCAAAAGGAAAAAACACTAAAACCTGATAAAAATCAAGCAAAAGCTCTTATGGAATTTAAAGATATAAAAACATACAATATCACATATAATGGCATTGATGGAAAGTTGCAGGCAAAAAGTGCAAAACGGTATAAATATAAAGATGTATTTTATGGCATACATTCAAGCAGAAATAAAATAAATGCTAAAGAGCAACTATGGGCGAATAAAGGAATTTTAGAAAATAACATATTAAACTTATATGGAAATGTTCTTTACAAAAGTGACTTAAATAGAACTCTTTCTAGCAATACAGTAACTTATAATTTAAAAAAAGATATACTTTCAAGTAAGACAGCTTTTAAATCTACATTTGATAATAGCACTCTTATTGGAAGTTCTTTCATATATTATAAGAAGCAAAAGAGATTAATTGCTAAAAATATAAAAGCAAAAATACATACGGAGAGATAATGAAATATATATTGTTAGGTTTACTGCTTACAGTAAGTTTTATGCAAGGAAAAAGTCAAAGCGTTACAGTAACATCAAAATCTTTTGAAGCCAATGAGATAAAACAAATATCGAAATTTATTGGAAATGTAAAAGTTGTGAAAGGGTATGATACAATTACGGCAAATAAGCTTCTAATACATTTTAATAAAAAAAGAAAGCCTATAGAGTATATAGCTACTGGAAATGCAAAATTTAAACTGATTTTAGATAAAAAACATTATTCCGGGAAAGCAAATGAAATCATATACGATCCTAATAAAAAAATTTATCATTTTATAGGTAATGCTTTTTTGCAAGATTTAAACAGTAGTAAAAAAATATATGGCGATGATATACGAATAGATCAACTTAATGGAAAGTATGATGTTAAAAGTGATGGCAAAAAGCCTGTAAAATTTATTTTTAAAGTTAAAGATAATACAAAGTGACAAGAATAGTTGAAGCAAATTTTTTAACTTCTTGTACTTCGGAAGAAAATATGATAAGTGAAGGTATGAGCGAGGTTGCATTTTTAGGAAGAAGCAATGTTGGTAAAAGTTCATTTATAAATCTTCTTACAAACAAAAAGAATTTGGCAAAAAGCTCTGGAACACCCGGAAAGACAAGACTGATAAATTTTTTTGATATAGTATATAAAAATGAAGATGAGAAATTTTTAACAAGGTTTGTGGATTTACCTGGTTTTGGATATGCAAAAGTTTCAAAAAGTTTACAAGAACAGTGGAGTAAAAGTTTAAATCATTTTATAGTAAATAGAATTTCCATAAGAGTATTTATTCATCTTATAGATGCAAGACATCCAAATCAGAAAATTGACAATGATGTTAGAGAATTTCTAAAAAGCATAAAAAGAGATGATCAAAAAATCATTGAGATATTTACTAAAACAGATAAATTAAATCAAAAAGAGTTATCAAGATTAAAAAAAGATTTCAAAAATTGTATTTTTATCTCAAATCTTAAAAAAACTGGAGTGAACAAAGCCAATGAAGCCATCTTTGGTTATTTGTTTAATTAAAATATGAATATTATATATGAAAAACCCGTATTAAGTGATATAGATGATATGCAGGATTTAGTACGGTTTGATGTCGAAAACGGTACTATTTTATTTAGAAGTGATGATGAGATTGCTACCAATATAAGATCATATACAGTTGCAAAAGTTGACGGAAAAATCATAGGTTTTTGCGCATTGCATATATTTTCAAAAAAATTAGCAGAAATCAGAAGTATTATAATTGATAAAAATTTTAGAGGTATGCATATAGGGCAAAATCTTATTGAAAAAATGATTTTTGAAGGCAAAAAACTAAAAGTTGAAGAAATTTTCGCATTAACTTATGAAAGAGATTTCTTTCAAAAGATGGATTTTATAGAAATAGACAAAACAAAACTTCCTGAACAAAAAATTTGGAAGGACTGCATCAAATGCAAATATTTTCCGGTATGCAACGAGATAGCATTTATAAAAAAAATTTAAAATATTTTATAATTTTCATACTGTTGATAATTTATGAATCAATAA
>WFMT01000159.1 GCA_015488975.1 Campylobacteraceae bacterium
AGTTTTTTTAGAAAAAAAATAAAGGAAATCTGAAAATATGAAATTTATATCTATAATAATAGGTAGCAAAAGTGATTATGATATCATGAAAGAGTGCGTCAATGTACTTGAGAAATTTTATGTGCCTTATGAGATTATCATATCATCAGCTCACAGAAGTCCTCAAAGAACTCATGACTATGTCAACAATGCCGAACTTAGAGGTGCTAAAGTGTTTATCGCCGGTGCTGGCATGGCTGCTCATCTTGGAGGAGCTATAGCTGCAATAACGACAAAACCTGTTATCGGAGTACCCTTAAAAGGTGGCGCACTTGATGGGCTTGATGCACTTTTAAGTACTGTCCAAATGCCTGCTGGTATGCCAGTTGCCACTTTGGCTATGGGTAAAGCCGGTGCCATAAATGCTGCGTATTTGTCTATGCAGATTTTAGCTTTAGAGGATGAAGATTTAAGAGCAAAACTTCAAGAAGATAGGATATTAAAGGCTAAAAAAGTGGAAATAAATTCAAAAGAGATAGAAAAATTTTTATAAAAGGTCAAGTATGCAAAATTGGTTAAAATTTGATGAGTTTTGTACATTGGTGGATTTAGATAAAGATGTAGTAAACAATATGATAAAAAGAAAAGTTTTGACCACAAAAGAGGAAAATGGCATTTTATATATCGAAGCCAGCAAAGGTGCTGTTGCTGTTATGCCAAAAGAAAGCAAATCATTGGAAAATATGGCAGGATTAGCACTTGGTGCTGATTTTGTTGAAAAAACCATAGGCACTATTTTGCAGCTTCACAAAGAAGTTCTTGATGGTAAAGATGAAACTGTAGAAGCTTTAAAAAGTGAAAATACATTTTTAAAAGAAGCCCTTTTGTCAATGCAAACACTCTATGATGAGGATAGGATAACAGTTGAAAGTTTAAATGAGCAATTAAAAATTTCTCAAAAAGAGTTGGAATTTTGCAGACGAAAATATAAAATGATGTGGAATAAAGCTGTTTCTAATTATAAAAAATAGATAAAAAAGGAGGTAAAAATGGCAGAGATAAAACAGCAAAAAAGAGTTGTACTTTTTACAGCTCCTGGGTGTCACTGGTGTACGACTGCTAAAAATTACTTTAAAAAGCAAAGTATAAGATTTAGAACTATTGATATAAGCAAAGATAAAACTGCTGCGAGAGATTGTGAAAAACATGGTTGCAGAGGTGTTCCTGTGGTTATGATAGGTAGTAGATGGATATGTGGATTTGATAAAAATAAGATAAATAAAGAGTTAAATTTAAAAGGATAAGAGTGCTGAATTTTAGTGAAATGTTATTGAAACTTCAAGAGTATTGGGCAAATCAAGGTTGCAATATAGTCCAACCCTACGATATACCTGCAGGTGCAGGCACTTTTCATAGTGCAACTTTTTTAAGAAGTCTTGGAAGCAAACCATGGAGTGCCGCTTATGTTGCACCATCTCGTCGTCCAACCGATGGTAGATATGGAGAAAACCCTAACAGGCTTGGAAGTTATTATCAGTTTCAAGTTATCATCAAACCCAGCCCTGAGAATATACAAGAGTTGTATCTTAAAAGCTTGGAATTTTTAGGATTTGATTTAAAAAAACATGATGTAAGATTTGTTGAGGATAACTGGGAAAGTCCGACTTTAGGAGCATGGGGACTTGGTTGGGAAGTTTGGATTGACGGTATGGAAGTTACACAGTTTACCTATTTTCAACAAGTTGGAGGTATTGCCTGTCACCCTGTATCTGTTGAGATAACTTATGGGGTCGAAAGACTTGCTATGTATTTGCAAGAAAAAGATAATGTTTTTGATATAATCTGGAGTGAAAATAAAAATGGCATAACTACCTATGGTGATGTTCACAAAGAAGGTGAATATGAATTTAGTAAATACAACTTTGAAGTTGCCGATGTTGATATGCTTTTTGCTCAGTTTGAAAGTGCCAGTAAAGAGTGTAAAAGATGTTTAGAACATGACTTGCCGCTTCCAGCTTATGATCAATGTTTGATAGCTTCACATACTTTCAATATTCTTGATGCAAGAAAAGCTATATCGGTAACAAGTAGACAAAATTATATATTAAAAATTAGAGAATTGGCAAAAGGAAGTGCTAAAAAATGGGTGGAAATAAGTGAAAATAAAAGAAATATATAATATCTTAGACAAGATAGCACCTTTTGACACACAAGAAAAATGGGACAATAGTGGACTTATTATAGGCTCATTGAAAGATAAATTTGAAACAATCTATCTTAGTTTGGATACAGATAGTGAATTGATAGAAAACTTAAATGAAAATTCTTTGCTTATTACCCATCATCCACTGATTTTTAGTGGATTGAAAACTATAAATTACGATATATATCCCTCAAATATTATAAAAAAGATGATACAAAAAAATATATCACTGATTTCTCTACATACAAACTATGACAAAGCACACTTAAACAGGTTTGTTGTAGAAAAAGTTTTGGGATATAGAGTTGCAAAATGTGATGAATTTATATGTTATTTTGAAGTTGAAGATATTTTTGACAATTTTTTTCAAAAAATTAAAAGCGATTTAAACCTGCCTTTTGCAAAATTTGTAAAAACAAAAAAGTTTATAAAAACTGCAGCTATTACAACCGGAAGTGGTGCAGAGTTAATAGGAGAAGTTAAAGCGGATTGCTTTTTAAGCGGTGATATAAAGTATCATCAAGCTTATGAAGCTATGGAGAATAATTTAAGTTTGATAGAGATAGGACACTTTGAGAGTGAGATATATTTTGCACAAAGTTTGAGTGAAAATTTGAAAAATTTTAATATTCAGGCTATAATTGCAAACTCAAAAAATCCATTTAAATATGAATAAAATATAAAAGCAAGGAAAACAATGAACAAGTATTTAGAGCAATTGATTGAATTATCACAAATAGATAAAGAGATAGACTCTTTTGGGCCAAGAATTGAGAAGATAAACAAGGAGTTATCAAGTGTTACTAAAAAACAAAATGACCTTACAGA
>WFMT01000160.1 GCA_015488975.1 Campylobacteraceae bacterium
CCTCATTTACTATAAAAGGGACACTCGATATTGTCTCAACATTATTTACAAGGGTAGGCTCACCAAAAAACCACTCTGGCTCTTTTTGGTGAGGCTTAAGTCTAGGATGTCCTCTTTTGCCCTCAAGTGATTCTAAAAGAGCTGACTTTTCCCCGCATATATAAGCTCCCGCACCTCTGTGAACTACAATATCAAGGTTAAATCCGCTACCTTTTATATTTTTACCCAAAAAACCTTTTTCGTAAGCTTCGTCTATTGCTTCATTCAATATTTTTGCCGGATATGCATACTCGCCTCTTATGTAAATATATGCTTTATTGGCTCTTATCGCATAAGAAGTATCTATTATGCCTTCTATCAGCAAATGAGGATCTTTTTGCATTATCTGTCTGTCTTTAAAAGTTCCAGGTTCGCTCTCATCCGCATTTACAGCAAGGTATTTAGGCCTATCGTCATACCCTTGCATAAGCTGCCATTTTTTCCCAGCAGGTGCGCCACCGCCACCTTTTCCTCTTAGTCCGCTTTTGTCAACTTCTTCCACTACATTCTCAGGTGACATTTCAAAGATCTTATTCAAAGAAGAGTATCTGCCATTTTTTACGGCAATATCAATTTTATGTGAATTTTCAACATCAAAAAATTTACTTTCAATTTTTACTATCATTACTCTAACTCATTTATAATTTTTTCTATTTTTTCTATGCTTAATTGCCCTATATATTTATCATTTAAGCTCATGACAGGAGCATCTGCGCAAGCCCCAAGACATTCAACTTCTTCTATTGTAAATTTACCGTCTTTTGTAGTTTCTCCCGGTTTTATACCTAATCTTTGTTCCAACTTTTCTTTTATATTTCCACTGCCACAAAGTTTGCAACTTGCGGTTTTGCAAATACATATATGATACTTTCCGGTTGGTTTTAACTTAAACATGGTGTAAAAAGTTGCGATAGAATAAATATCTGCTGCACTTTTTCCCAGTCTGCTTGCTATATACTTCATAGCGTCCAAACTTATCCATCCCTCTTGTTCTTGAATGAGCCAGAGAGACGGAAGTGTCAAAGAGTCAATTTTGGGATATTTTTGTATCAATTTTTGAAATTTCTTTTCATTTTCTTCATCAAATTTGAATTCGCTCATCTATCAAGTTCTCCGGCAATAATATTTAAACTGCTTAAAGTTATAACAGCATCTGCAATCATATATTCTTCGATGATATCAGGAAATGCACTCATAGCGTAAAAACAAGGTGGTCTGACTTTTACCTTATATGGTGTTCCGCTTCCGTCACTTACTATATAAAAACCAAGCTCCCCATTTGTAGCCTCTATGGCACTGTAATACTCACCTTTTGGAACTTTTACTCCCTCATAAATCAGTTTGAATTGGTTCATAAGTCCCTCAATGTTATGATAAACATTATCTTTTTTTGGCAAAAAGACTTTTTTATCATTTACCGATATATCACCGCCTGGGAGTTTGTTTACTGCTTGCCTTATGATAGAAATGCTTTGATTTATCTCTTCAAATCTCACCATCAATCTATCATAAACATCGCCGACACTCCCAACTGGTATCTCAAAATCAAATGTATCATAGTAGTAATATGGCTTAATAACTCTCAAATCATAAGCAATCCCGCAAGCTCTTAGATTTGGACCGCTCCAGCCGCTGCTTATGGCATCTTCTGCACTTATAATACCTACATTTTGAGCTCTATCTAAAAATATTCTGTTATGCTCTATCAGTTTTAAAGAGTCACTTACTCCTTTGGAGATATCTTTTAGGCAAAATTCCAAATCATCGTTAAAACCATCATACAAATCCCATTTTACTCCGCCAATTCTCATATAAGCATTTGTAAGTCTCGCTCCTGTTAGCTTTGATAGTAAATCATAAACACTTTCTCTTGGATTATACAAATACCAATAATTTGTAAGTGCACCCATATCTACCAAAGCCGCAGCAAGGCAGACAAGATGATCTATGATACGAGATAGCTCACCTATAATAACCCTTATAAACTTTGCACGATCTGGTATCTCTATTTCAAGAATTTTCTCAACCGAATCGGCAAAAGCTATATTATTAAGTATAGCTGAGCAGTAGTTTAGCCTGTCAGTATAAGGTATGATTTGATTATATTTATGATTTTCGCATGATTTTTCAAAACCTCTGTGGAGGTAGCCTATCTCACTTACTGCGGTTATAATCTTTTCATCTTTTAAAGCAACAAAAGTTCTTATAGTCCCATGGCTTGCAGGATGAGCCGGACCTAAGTTTAAAAAAGTCAAATCTTCTTGCTCATCATACCCTCTGTATCTTAGTTTCTTGCTCATTTCATCCATCAAGTCATCAGTATCAAGACAAAGTTGTCTTTTTGTAATAGGATAATCTTTTCTTAAAGGGTATCCTATGAAGTTTTTATGATTTAATATTCTTTTTAAATTCGGATGCCCGGTAAAAGTTATGCCGTATTGGTCATAAGCTTCTCTTTCTGCCCAATTTGCCCCGTCAAAAATAGAACAAATGCTCTCTATTTGGGGGTTATTGTCATCAAGATAACTTTTTAGTATGATAGTATCAAGAAAATCACTACTTCTTAGTATATAAACTACTGCAAAACGAGATGACTTTTTTTCAATATAATTTAAATAATCAATAACGCTTAAATCAACAAAAAAAGTATATAAAAGCTCATCTTTTGCATATCTAATAGCACTTTTTATATTGTCTTGAGAAAAGACATATATATCTTTCTCTTTTTGAAATTTATTTTGAAAATAATCCTCAAATTTTTGGATCATCAAGTAAGCCTTTGAAGTTTTTTACTCTATCTTTTAAAATAGATTCGTTTTTACTCATCTTTTGTACAGCCATAAGCCCGTCAAGTATGGCTTCTGGTCTTGGAGGACAGCCAGCAAGATATATATCCACTGGAATTATTTGATCAATCCCCTGCATTGTTGTATAATTATCGTAAAAGCCACCACTACAAGCACATGCTCCCATGCTAATAACCCACTTAGGCTCACAAATCTGGTCATATATCATCTTTAAAACAGGTGCTTGTTTGTAAGTTATGGTACCGGCAACTATCATAAGATCTGCTTGTTTTGGGACAAATCTTACAACCTCAGCACCAAATCTTGATATATCATATTTTGAAGAAGCTACACTCATAAACTCTATCGCACAACACGCAGTTCCGAAGATATAGGGCCACATTGAAGATTCTCTTGCCCAGTTGATAGCTTCATCAAGCCTTGTAGTAACAACTGAATCACCAAATATCGCTTCTGCTCCTACTGCCATTTTAAAGCCTTTTTCATATATACATAAACAAGTCCGGCAAAGAGAAAGGTTAAAAATAAAAACATTTCAACAAGACCGAAACTACCGAGTTCCCTAACATTAATCGCCCAAGGAAAAAGAAAGACGATCTCTACATCAAAAATTATAAATAATATTGCAACAAGATAAAATCTGACATTATGCCTGTTGCCTATATCTCCTATGGGGTAAGAAACCCCGCTTTCATAAGTAAGATTTTTATTTTTTATTTTTTTGTTTGTAGGACCTAACTTTTTTGTTTTTAAGAACATGATAGGTATTAAAACAGCAAGTAAAAAAATTATTGAGCCAGAAAGTAGTAATTCCTGTGACACGATGCACCACCTATTTTATGTCTTATTTGCAATGTAGCTGTTATGATAACACAATTTTTGTAAAATGAGGGTAAGATTAGTTTATATTTTTAGATTTTAAATCACTTATACTTAGCATTTTAAAATGATATTCCAGCTTGTCTTCTATTATGTCTTTTAATGTTTCATAAATATCCTTTACTGTAAATATATCTTTGCTCAATAATATAAAATCATCACCAAAAACTCTAAACAGATAAACATTCTTTAGCTGACTTTTTAACCGATTGGCTATACTTTTTAAAGTTTTATCTCCAGTTAGCCATCCATATTTTTGATTGTATTCGGTAAATTTTTTCAAAGACAACATATAAGCATATTTAAAATCCAAATTCTCACTATTGTCTGATAAAACCAAATCCAGATAGTTTTGATTATAAACATCACAAAGCATATCTTTGTAGAAGTAGGCAAACCTCTCTTTTTCAAGATCGGTATGAGGAAGTTGGTTAATATTTTTATCTATATGGATATCTTTTAAAACTTTTAACGCAGCCTCAACAACTTCAGGATGAAACTGAACAAATTCATACTTTTTTAGTTCTTTTAAAGCTTGAGAAAGTGTTTTTCTTCCTTTGTATATTCTGTTTGTAGTCATGGCATCAAAAGCATCAGCGACTATTAAAACTCTTGCCAAGGGTGGTATTTCCTCGCCTCTTAAGCCTCTTGGATAACCCTTGCCGTCATATCTTTCGTGGTGAAAACGGATAATCTCAGCCAAATCTTTAAACATTGGTATATGAGTAAGCAGGCTGTAGCCAACTTCAACATGCTCTTTTATAAGTTTATATTCTATCTCATTTAAGCTTTTTGGCTTTAAGAGTATCACATCGGGCGTAGCTATTTTGCCAATGTCATGTAATATGGCTGCTTGATACAATCTTTCATACTTATCTTTAACATAACCCATCTCTTTGGCTATCATTTTGCTATAATTTGCTACTCTTTTGCTGTGACCGGCCGTATAAGTATCTCTGTCTTCTATCATTTCCACCATGGCAAGAAGCGTTTTTTCATAATTGTATTTTTGAAAATGTATTATACTGCTTAATTCTGCTGTTTTTTGTTCAACCATTCTTTTGAGGTATTTTTTATAATTCTTATTTTCTATAAATTTATTTAGTTTATTTGTCACCTTAAACAATTCATAATTTAACTGTTCATAATCAAAAGGTTTTATGATGTAGCCGTCGATACCAAGCTTGATAGCATTTATCATGTATTTTGTTTCACTGTGGGCTGAAGTTATAAGTATCGCTTGATCTTCATCAATCTTTTTTATCTGCTCTATCATATCAAGGCCATTCATGTTTGGCATAGATAAGTCAGTTATAACAATATCAAATTTTTCTTTTTTATACAGTGCTATTGCTGCCCTACCATCATTTGCATGAACGACATGTTTAAAAAACTTTTCTAAATAATCAGACATTGTGGCTTGTATGGATAAATCATCCTCAACATACAAAACTTTAAAGTTTTTACTCATACTCTTTAAAGATTTTAAATCTATCATAGTGCTACCAGCTTTGTTAATTTTTCTATCAAATATTGTATCATAATATGACTTTTTAGCTAATTATGATAGAATAATCTATCCTAACAGCAGAAGGGAAAAATGAAAAATTCAGTTTATATTGGAATCGGAACAAGTGCAGGTGGGCTCTTAGCTTTGGAAAAGCTGATACCCACACTCCCGGAAGATAAAGGCTATACTTATATAATATTACAACACTTAGACCCTGATAAAAAAAGCTCTTTGGGGTATATATTATCTAATTATACCTCTATGATGGTTTCAGAAGCGAAACAGAAGTGTCAGTTTCTGCCAAATAATATATACACCATTCCTGCCGGATTTGATATGGTGATAAAAAACGGACAATTAGAGCTTGAAAAAGTACCTTTATCTCCTGTTCGGGCTACTCCGTCTATAGATAAAGCATTTGAATCTCTATCTAAATACAAAGGAAAAGATTTTATTGCGATTATTTTAAGCGGTGCCGGGCGAGATGGTGCAGAAGGTATCAAAAAGACTAAACAATATAAAGGTATAACGATAGCACAAACTCCAGATGAAGCACTATATAAAAGTATGCCTCAAAACGCCATTGATACGCAAAATATCGATTATATATTGCATGTTGAAAAGATTGCTGCTCATCTTGATGCTATTATACGAGCATCCAAAAATGATTCTTCGGACGATGCTACAAAAGCACTCAAATCTATCCGCAATCTACTCATAGAAAAAGAAAATCTCGATATAAGTAAATATAAAAATGAAACTATTTTACGGCGTATTAACAATAGAATGAAGACAGTTCATCTCAAGACAACAAAAGATTATGTTTTATTTTTAAAGAATAATCCTGATGAATTATATTTTTTATACCAAAATATTTTGATAGGAGTTACATCATTTTTTAGAGATAATAAAGCATTTTTGGCATTAGGCAATGAGTTGTACAAATATTTGCAAGCAAAGCCTGAGGATTATGCATTGAGAGTATGGTCGATAGCTTGTTCAACTGGAGAAGAAGCATATTCATTGGCTATTTTGATAGATAAAATAAGTAAAAAGTTACATAAAAAATTTAATATACATATATTTGCCACCGATATTGACGATAAAGC
>WFMT01000161.1 GCA_015488975.1 Campylobacteraceae bacterium
AATAAACAAAAAAGAACTTGCTAAAAATACAGAGAATTTTATGACAATGTTAAGCAATAGTCCTCAAAGGGTTTCTAACTATTTTAAGCATGAAAAAATTGCTTATGCGGCGGTATCTTGATTTGACTGTTTAGTTAGTGCCGTAATAGTATCCTAAGGTTTAGATAAATAAAATATTTTAGTATACTATAATATTATTGTTTAAGATTTTATTGCTCTGCTATTTGGCTTAACTGATATACTTCTAACTTTTCAAGTGCTCCATTTGTTGCTTTAACAAAGGCTTGCAAATGGGTATTGTCCATATGTTTGCTCCATAATTCATGACTCTCCCATTCCTCTACAAATATAAATAGATTTGAATTTTCAAGGTCTTGGTTCAGCTCATAGCGTAAACATCCTTGCTCTTCTTTTGTTGGTTCTACTAGTGCTAAAACTTGTTTTTTAAGAAAATCTAACTTTCCCTCTTTGGCTTCTATATGTGCGATGATAGTTAATCTCTTTGTCATGTTTTTCCTTTTTTTATTTTATGAGAATATCATAGTCAAAAAGTAAAAAAATTGCTAGAGATTTTTAGCACGAAAATTATTTTATTTTAGCAATTTTGTTTGAGAAGCTCTTTTGGGCTAATAGCATATGCTTGAGAGAAAAGCTTAGAAAAGTTACCCTGATGCTGATAACCTACAGCTTTTGCAACTTCTCCGATAGTTAATGAGTGTTCTTTTAGTAAAATATTTGCTTTTTCAAGACGGAGTTTTTTCACATACTCAGGAATAGTTGTACTATAAACCTCTTTAAACGCATGTTGCAGTTTGGTTTTATTGGTCGCACATAAGGAAGCTAAATAAGCTATTTTAGGTGGGTTTACATACTCTCTTAAAAGGATCTCTTTTGCATCCATTGCAATCCTTAGTTCATTTTTATCAACATGCATACTTTCTAGTTCAAGCTTGTAAAACCTATAAATCATTTGTTCATCATCTGTAAGTGCATCTTTTAAAGGAGAGATTTTATAAGATTCATTTTCCACATAGACACAATTATCTGCATCTTTATTATTGATAGTATCTAAAATACTTTGTGCTACGGCAATGGGGTCACTACCATTTTCTATATTGCTCATGAGTTTAGGTATTGTGTGTAGTACCTCTTTGTAAGAAGATTGCATATTTTGCAAGTTCAGATTTTCTACCAAGTTAGCATGAGTAAAATTGCTTTTTGTAAAACCAGGAAGCACTGAATGAACTCTAATACCTAGCCCTTTAAGCTCATAAGTAAGTGCATCGGTAAGTCCTTCAACGGCAAACTTACTAGCAGAATAAAAAGCAAAAAGAGGAAAAGAGATCTTTCCAAAGTAGGAGCCAATATTGATGATGACAGCCTCTTCTTTTTTATTTTTCATATAAGGTATAACTGCTTTACAGACACGAAATATACTAAAAACATTGATGTCAAATTGCTTTTGCATCTCTTCTTCGTTTGCATGCTCTACAGAAGAGATTAACCCGTACCCTGCATTATTAATAACTATATCAAGTCTACTATGTTTGACATGTATCATCTCGATGGTCTCTTTTATTTTCTCATAATTGGTTAAGTCTAAATTAATGGGATATAGATTTGCATGGCTAACATCTAGCTTACTAGGTGTACGACTTCCTGCATAGACAATAAAATCTTGTTTTGCTAAGAAGTAGGAAGTTTCTCGACCTATACCTGAACTTGCACCTGTAATGAGAACTACTTTTTGCATTAAATTAACTTTTATTAGAGCTTCCTTTTATAAACTTATTTAGTAATTGAGAATCTTTGTCTTTTTCATCAAAATTTAAAATGCCGTCTTTTACATAGTGTAAATTACTGGGACAATTAGGAATCACATATTCAATATCAACCACAATCAAGCTGTCAAAAGTAAAAGCATTAAAATAGTCCATATACTCGCTGACATAGATATCTTCATATATAACTGTTGCTTTACCTATGATTTTCAATCTTACGTTTTGATTGAAATCAGGTATTAAAAGACTTACTTTATCATTAATCTCCAAGTCCCCCAACGAGTGCAAAATGCCATTTCCCTGAAAATTAATAAAGACTAACTTAGCTTCATTCACAACATGAACAAAACCTTTTTCGCCACCTTTATAGTTGAGATTTGGCTGTCCATCAGGCGAGGAAGTTGCAAAAAAGAGATAAGTACAATTATTGATAAATTCTGTCATCGTACTGTTGAGCTTACTTGTATCTAAAGCATTTAACCAATAATCAGCATTGGCATGTGTTTTATATCTGTTTCTGGATTTTTGATGTCCTTTGTGAAATATTTTATTCATATCTCTATTTCACCTTCCAAATATTTTATACACTTACCAGAAAGCTTCACTCTATCATCTACTAACTCACACCAAACCTCGCCACCTCGGCTCGAAAGTTGCTTGGCATGAAAGCTTATTTTTCCAAGTTCTTGATGCCAATAGCTTACCAACTGTGTAAAAGCCGAACCTGTAACAGGATCCTCATCTATGTCATATTTAGGTGCAAAAAATCTTGTTACAAAATCATATTTTTTACTTTCAGAAGTAATACATACTCCTCTTAAATCAAGTTCTTTTAAAAGAGTCAAATTAGGTTTTACATTTAAAATATCTTTCTCATTCTCAAAAACTACTATATAGTC
>WFMT01000162.1 GCA_015488975.1 Campylobacteraceae bacterium
CTATGACCCAGATATAAATCCTGATTATGCAGCCATGGCAAGACACTATGGCACTGCCGTTATGCCTACTCGTGGATATAAACCAAAAGATAAAGCACATGTTGAACTTGCTGTAAAACTGGCACAAAGATGGATACTTGCACGATTGAGAAATTTTATATTTTACTCTATATCAGAGCTAAACAAAGAGATAAAAAAACTTACTCCACTTTACCATGATAAAGTAATGAAACATCTAGGTTGCAGCAGAAGAGAACTCTTTGAAAAACTTGACAAACCAGCACTTATGCCACTGCCCACTACAAGGTATGAATACAAAGAGTTTAAACTTCTTAAGGTTTCAAAGGATTACCATATACAGCTAGAGCATAACTTTTATTCTGTTCCATATCAACTTATAGGCAAAAAAGTAGAAGTGTGGTTTGGTGCAAAAATTGTTACTATTACCTACGAGGGTAAAACAGTAGCCACTCATCCTAAATTACTTCACAAAGGTGCTTACTCTACTATGCATGAACATATGGCCTCAGCTCATCAAAAGTATCTTGAGTGGTCTCCTGGAAAGATTATGAACTGGGGACTTACTATTGGAAGTGAGACTTCAAAATTATTTAGAAAGATTATGGAGTCTCGTCCTCATCCAGAGATGGGTTTTAGAACATGTTTGGGGATAATCAATGCATATAAGAAGTATCAAGAAAAAGAGTATACAGAAGAACACTTGGAGATTATCTCCACTATGGCAATTGCTAAGCACTATTACAGAGTGGCACAGATAAAAGATTTGCTGAAATCTTATAAACCAAAAGATAATGACGAAAGTGCTGCGCTTATGGCGCTTACAAACCACAAGAACATCAGAGGAGCTGAGTATTACAGTTAGGCTTGAACAATAAAAACACAAATTAAAACAAAAGAATGAAGGAAAGGAAAGAAAAAACTATGTCAATACAACAACTTACAGAGAAACTAAAACTAGGTGCTTTTTATACAGCTCTTTTAGAGCAAGAAACACAGCCGGCATATAGTGACTTGCCATTTGAAAAAAGAGTACAAATGCTCCTTGAAGCAGAGGCACTTGAGAGAGATAATAAAAAGATACAAAGGTTATTGAAACAGGCTAAACTCCCTGATAGGAGTGCCAATATCAGTGAGATAAACTTTACACCTGATAGAAATTTAGACAAAGCACTTATGCTTGATTTAGCAGGTGGTAATTATTTGAAATATTTTAGAAACATAATTCTAAATGGATCGACCGGGGTCGGTAAGTCCTGGATTAGCCAAGCATATGCTACCAAAGCAATCTCTATGGGATACAGTGTAATGTATCTTAGAGTTCCAAGACTGATGCAGTATTTACAATCCATCAGAGGAGATGAGGAGTATCTTAAATATTTAGCAAGACTCAAACGGATTAATCTTCTCATTCTTGATGACTTTGGAGTGAGTCCACTCAAAGCTGCAGAAGCAAGAGATTTACTTGAGATAGTTGAAGATAGAGTGAATCAATCATCACTCATTATCACATCACAACTTCCTATAAAAGAGTGGCATGGATATTTACATAATGCAACCATAGCAGATGCCATTTTAGACAGGGTTGTGCACAATGCATATAAAATTGAGATAGATGGACCATCACAAAGAAAGGAAAATGCTAAAAAAGTAATGAAATAGCAAAAAACATTCTTCCACTTACTCTAAATTATGCTACAATTTTACATGCTTGTTTGAGGGTTAGAAAAGTGGAAGGCTTTTTGTGAAACGGGTGGAAGAATGTAGTGAAATAACCAGTAATATCAAAATCACACTCAACCATCTCTTTGCCAAATATTTCTTTAATATTATACGGCTTATCATTGTAGCTTATACCGGTAATATAGAGTTTATTATTGATAATTTCATAGGTTGTAAATGGATTTTTAGGGATATGGGGATATATGGGAAAGTAAGAAATATTCTCTTTTTCAACATACTCTTTTAGCTTTTTTTCTAATGATTTATCAAAAACTCTATTTGCTAAGTTATATGTAATATCTTCATATTTGAGTATCCCATAAATATCGTGTGGAGATGGTAAGCCCATTGATTACACCTTTTTTCTTTTTTTATTAATAATAATGCTATTTAGTTAAAAATTTATCTATTTCTTTTAATCTGTTTTATATGAAAAATATAATTGTTATCCTATTTTTTATCACATAAGACCAAAAGCTACTAAATACTTTATTTTATCCTGAAACAATACAGAAATTTACAAGTTCACTGGTTTGCTCATACCTCAAAAATGGTGCATAAATACCACCTGCTTGATATTCAAGACCCGCTACATAATAGTTACTAATCAAGCCCTCTATCTGTGTTAAAAATTTTTCTTCCAACACTATAACAATTTTTTTGTTTTCCAAAAATATATCTATATAAGTGTGATCCCCATATACCTTATCTATCTTACTTTTAATATTCTGCATCAGTTCAGATAGATATGTAAGATTGTCATGGTTTTGCTCATCTTCATTATTATAAATCATATTGAGCTCCTCAGATGTTATTTATATAAGAAGGATACAACGGTTTGTTGAAAAGATTTGTTTTTGTCCGTAGCTACATCCTTGAGCTATCACATACAAAGAAGAGCTGGATTTTTAACGGGATGAGTTAAAAAAGGGTAGTGTTCAATAATCTGTGTCAGCATCAAGTAATTCCTAAAATTATATCATAAATCTAAATTAATGACCTATTGATTTTAATTTCTTTTTTATTAATTCAATCCTTTTTTTTATTTTTTCTACAGCGTCAGGAGCGTTTAAATCATCTAAAGCATTAATATACAAATACTCGTCCTCCTCTTCGCCTACTGGATCAAGTTTTTTGATTGCTTCTTCATTTTCTTTTGGAATTGCTATTTGTAAAGGGTAACCATAATTCTCCCATATTTTTTCATTTATTGATAACCAAATATCTTCGTCTTCATCAATATGAAAAGCATATTCTCTACTTTTTTTGTCATATGTTGGTGTTGTGCCGTAAAGATCTTTTGCTATTCGATCTATAAGTTCATAATTTTTCCAATTTTTCCAAAAATATTCACTTGATAAAATCGGATAAATTGATCTGTAATTTCCCTCATTATAAACAATGAAATTTTCTTGAGCTAACTCTTTGTTAACGCTTTTTACATTAAATGAATTATATGCAGGCTTTAATGCATTTATCAGTAAAGCTTCAGCTTTGCCAATATGCATTATTTTTTCATTATCTTTTAAATTTTTATTATCGCTTATTATTACTCCAAGATAAATTTTCGTATTATAAATATCACTACTGTATTCTACTTCATACCTATCTTTTAATCTTTTTGAAAAAGTCTGATTTGCTGTTTTACCAATGTATAACAATACATCGTTTCCATAAAGTGGATGATAACCATAAATTTGATATAAACCTTTCTCTTCTCGAAATAATTTTTTCTTTTTTTGTGTTATTTCATCAATTTTATATGGTCCCATCCAATCTATTTTAATTTCTTCCATCTTAAACCTCTCATTTATTTTTTGAAAACTATTATTATATCATAATATCATAGACAAATTGTTTAAGCAATCTTGTCTATGATTGCAGAATTCTACAAGTGCACCAAAATCATCGCCAATGATTAGTATTATGCTTTTATTTCTGTCTAACAGCTCCATTTATAGACATTTTCATCTTTTTTCCCAAGATACTTTCTCATCTTTCTAATCGCTTTGAGAAAGGTCTGCCGCACCGTTTCTTTCGAGCTGTTGAGTTTTTTGGCAATCTCTTCATAACTGTATTTATATTTTTAGTCTTAACATATCTTATTTCTCTTTCTCTAATAATATTTGTGTCAAGTTTTACTGAAGAATTTATGATTTGAATATTTTTTAGCTTATGTCCTTTGATAAATTTTTCATCCCTGTCTTTATCTGTTACAATTTGTCCGTCAAAAATGGCTTTGGCAACCATATAGCCATTATAAGAAAAATATATGATATCTTCTTGATTTATATGAGAAATTTTTCTTGTATGAAAAAAATAATTATTGTCTCTTTTAGGCAAGATATTTAAGAAAAATATCTTCGTGTCTTCAACAGACAAAAAGCCATCTATACTCAATCTAAACAATAAGTCCATATAAATACTCCTGTAATAAAATTTATATCTTTCTTTAAACTCAAACTGCATCCAATCGATATACATAGACCTTACTTCCGAACCTAATCAAAACTTCATTGATCTTCAATTATTTAAATACCATCTATTACATCTTTTAAACATGGCTGATTCACTTGTTAAAATTAAAATAAATTTTTACTTATTTTACTTCTCAGACTTACATAGATATATTTGCTTTATAAAACCTATAATCATCAACTTCAGTTATAATATTTCCATCAATATCAATAATCAAATATTTATCAAACCAATCACTTTTATAGACATAATGTTTGATTTTGCCCCACAGTTCAATTTTTCCATTATTTTCTTTATAGTGTTTTTTTACAAAATCTTTTATAAATTCAAGCTCTTCATCTTTGTTTTTGAATTTATATCTATCAATTTTAAAATTTCTTTTGCCCTCCATTATTGCAAGTGCAAATATAGGCTGACTTGCTCTTTTAAAATTAGTCTCTACAAACAAATATCCAATATCTCTACTAAGCCTATCCCTAATGTTTTCAAAAAGTTTTCTATCTTCTTCATTGCCAAAAGCCTCAATCACTTTTTTTAAAAGCATCTCATTTCCAATTACAAAATCATATTTATGCTTTGTTTGAAGGTATTTTTCAATCCCATATTTTTCTAAAAATTCAAGCTTTTTTATGCAGGGTTTTGTATTATTGTAACCAATACTTTTGCAAAATTGTTCTTTATTGTTTATTTTAATCATAGCCCATCCTCATATAATAGATACACCAATTTAGCATATAAAAACAACTAAATTTTTTGAAATTATAAGCTATGATTTTGACAGCTTTATGTCCGGAAAAACTCCATTTTCTTCTATCTCATCCTCAGTATCAAAAGTTATAACTACCCCACTATTTAGCCCAAATTTTTTACAAGCATTTAACAATCCTTTAAGCTCTCTTTTTTTGGTATCTTCATCGCTTATATCATAGCTAACATATTATCTACTTGGACTTGATTGTTTTTAAAAGTCAGTTATTAGATTTTAATTTATACAAATTTATTTCATTTCCAAATCTAATTAAAACTTCATTTATATTGAATTGATTTAAAATCTTACCCGCAACTTCTTTCAAACAATCAAACGAAACATAATTTATAAC
>WFMT01000163.1 GCA_015488975.1 Campylobacteraceae bacterium
ACTCTTGTTGGATAGTCTTTATTTGTTGATGTCATAGGTGCTATTATAATATTTGAAAAATTCATTTCATTTGGAGATATTATCAAGCATGGTCTTGTTTTTTGTATTTCCAAACCAACTGTAGGATTTAAATTTACTATTACAATGTCATATTGATTATAATCCATCCCAATCCTTTGCATCCAAGTCATCATCTATAAGTAAATCATTTTTACTATTTTTAAACTTATCAGCCCAGCCATCTCTAGGATTTTTTATTACATCAAGTATTATTCTACTATTTTCAACTTTTAAATCAAAAGTATCCAAATCATTAAAACCTTTTAGCACAGCAGATGGTATTCGAATCCCTCTGCTTGTACCGATGTTTATAAGCGAAACTTGCATTGTATATCCTTTTTTATAATTATAATATAATTATATTTTTATGTCAATAAACTAATTTTGATTGGTTATTTTACAAAAAGGTGGCCAATGCCTTTTTGCATGATTGAGTTAAAAGTAAATCTCCGACCATTGAATCTTAATTTTTGAATTTTTGGAAACTTTTGGGATATTATTCATCTTAAAAACCTCTTAGAATTCAATTCTTCTTCAATCAAAATATTTATAATATCAAAAAAAGACATTTCATAGTCCCAATCTAAAACTTTTTTAGCTTTAGAATTGTCTCCATAGATATCTTCTATTTCATTTGGTCTGAATAATTTATCATCTATTATGATTAATTTTTTATCCACATTCAATTTATCAAAAATATATTCAACTATATCTTTTAGTAAAATAGACTCTCCAGAACATATGATAAAATCATCAGGAGTGTCTAATTGCATCATTGCCCACATAACTTCAACATATTTAGGAGCATAACCAAAATCCCTTTTTACATTCAAATTACCAACTCGCAACTCTTTTAATTGCCCGTTTTTTATAGCTATGGTATCTCTTATAACTTTTTTAATAAAAAAGTTTCCACTTCTTAAAAAAGACTCATGATTAAACAGTACACCATTTGAAGCAAAAATATTATAAGATTCTCTATATGTCGAAACCATAAAATAAGCTGCCATCTTTGAAACTCCATATGGACTTACAGGATGCATTGGTGTTTCTATTTTTATTGGCATATTTTTTACTTTACCATACATTTCACTACTAGATGCTTGATATAGCTTAGTATCTGTACTAAACAATCTTATACTTTCTAGTAAATTATTGACAGAGATTGTATTGAATGAAAAAGTCCCAATAGGCTGGGAATAAGAGAGTCCCACGGAACTTTGAGCAGCTAAATTATATATTTCATCAGGCTTATATTTTTGTATTAATCTAATAATATTTGCCATATCCAACAGATCTAATTCTTCAATTATTAAACTTTTTTCTATTCCAAGATATTTAAATCCATCCATATTTGCACATCTATAGCTACGGACAGTTCCTATAACCTTATAACTTTTTTCTAATAAAAACTTTGCTAAATAAGAGCCATCCTGCCCTGTTACACCAGTAATTAAAGCTACTTTCATTTCATAACACCCTCATAAACTTTTTTTGTATCAATAGCTGTTTGTTGCCATGAAAAAAGTTTCAATCTTGTAGTTCCATTCTTAATCAACTCTCTTCTATAATCACCATCTTCTAAAACTTTTTGTATAGCATTAGCAATTGATTCTTCTTTGTATGGGTCAAAGTAGTGAGCTCCATTCCCTGCTATTTCGGGTAATGAACTTGTCTCACTGCAAACCAAAGGACAGGCACATGCAAATGCTTCCAATATTGGAATTCCAAAACCTTCATATAGCGAAGGAAAAACAAACATTACAGCATGTTTATAAAAATGTGCCAAAGATTTATCATCTAAATTGTATTGAAAAACTTTATCTTTTATATTTAATTTATCAAACAAAGATAATTCATCAGTAGTAAATTTTCCACCACCAACACATAGAATCGATAAATCAATATTAATTTTAAGAAGCATAGCTGTAGCTTCTATAAATCTAACGAAGTTTTTATATCCACCTCTTGAACCAACAAAAAGAATATACTTCTTTTTTGGAATATCTACATCACAAGCTAATTCATCATTAAACACCATAGAGTTGCCAAGATACACAACTTCAATCTTTGATTCGTCTGTTCCAAAAAGCTCTATCAAGTCTTTTTTTGTACTCTCAGATATTACTATAACTTTAGTAGCTTTCTTAACTAATAATTTTTTTTCTAAACTTGTTTTGTCTAAAGGACTAAACATATCACTAAACTTTTCATGAATCATGTCATAAACTGTTAGTACAAATGGCTTACTTCCAATATATTTTAAAAAATATGGATCATAGTAAGTAGGATGAAAGATATCAAAATTTTGCTTTTTTAAATAACTTACCGAAGCTAGCATGTTAAGTGGACTCATAAGTCTTTGTTTTCCTCTAAAT
>WFMT01000164.1 GCA_015488975.1 Campylobacteraceae bacterium
ACCAAGACCTTGCTATATTTAATAACAGACCTATTAGCGGTAGTTTGATAGATATTTACAATAGTATTTTATCTGACATATTTCACAATCCAATCCACAGCAGAACAGGCTCTTTTACGGGATTTAATAATTTAAGCAGCAGTTTGCAAAATGAGAATGTCAATGTAGTTTTTGAAAAAGGTAAGTAGCCATGAAATTGTAATAAGGATTGTAATATAGTTAGACACTTTAACGGGACATTGTTTACTAAATAAAACATTATGATATAATGGCAAGTAAATAAACAAAAAGATATTTATACTATGAACTTCTCAAAACTTTCCCTTACAAAAGAAATGCTTCAAACTATTGACTCTCTTGACTACAATGAGATGACCCCCATCCAAGCAGAGACTCTGCCTCTTATCCTTAAAGGAGATGATGTCATTGCTGAGGCAAAAACAGGTAGTGGAAAGACTGCTGCGTTTGGTATCGGTCTGCTTTCTTGTCTGGATGTGAAAACATTTCGCATTCAGTCTTTGATTCTTTGCCCGACACGCGAGCTTGTTGATCAAGTTACTAAAGAGCTTCGACGATTGGCAAGATTTCAACACAATATTAAAATCCTCATGCTAACTGGTGGTGAGTCTTTTGGGAAACAACTTGGTTCACTGACACATCAGGCACATATCATTGTTGGAACACCCGGGCGTGTTTTAAAACACTTAAAAAAAGAGAGCTTAGTGTTATCTAATCTTAAAACTTTGGTACTTGATGAAGCAGATAGAATGCTGGATATGGGCTTTATCGAAGAGATAGAAAAGGTACTTTCCTTTGTACCAAAAGAGCGGCAAACACTCCTTTTTTCTGCTACCTATAATAATGAAATTTTAGCCATTAGTAAAAAAATCCAAAAAAATGCCATAAATATTAAAACAACCGAGAAAGAAGTACAAAATAAAATAAATCAAGAATTTTATGAAACGAATGATAAAATTGATACCCTAATAAAAATCTTTGCAAACTACAAACCCCAAAATGTTATCGTCTTTACAAATACCAAACTCGAAGCCAAAGAGCTTGCAGAGTCTTTGATACAAAATAAGATAGATGCTTTGGCAATTCATGGGGATTTAGAGCAATATGAACGAAATGATGTACTTGTACAGTTTGCAAACAAATCATGTCCTGTTTTGATTGCAACCGATGTAGCTGCACGAGGGCTTGATATAAAAGAGTTAAGTATGGTTGTAAACTATGACTTACCGCATGCAAAAGAAACATATATACACCGTATAGGGCGAACAGGACGAGCAGGAGCAGAGGGCATAGCAATCACACTCTACCTTGATAGAGAAATGCATAAAATACAAGAATATAAAGAAGATATAGGTAAAAAATTTTTAGATATTTCTACTTTAAAAAAAGAGCAGGGCTTTGAAATGCAACCACAGTATGTAACGCTTGTTATAGAAGGAGGTAAAAAAGATAAGATTCGTGCGGGAGATATCCTTGGTGCCTTGACAGGTGATGTCGGACTTCAAGGCTCAAATATTGGAAAAATAGACATCTATGACAGACAAAGTTATGTAGCCATAGAAAATTTACATGTAGATGAGGCGTATAAAAAGCTAAAAAAAGGCAAAATTAAAAATAAAAAATTTAGTGTTTGGATTTTGTAAATTAATAAACTTCTTACATGACCTCTTGTGTTCACATATCTTTTTCTATCTTAAAAGCATTAAATATAATATCTGTAGCCAACATTCTTGATGCATGGTTGATTGCATCCAAGATATCTTGATCACTCCATTGCATCGCTCGAAGAGTATCTAAATCTTCTGCATTAATAGCATGTGCGTCTTGGTGCAAAAGCTTCGGACTTACACTAAAAAGCATGGCATTGTTACCTACACTTCCTCTCATAGATGCCACCTTTGAGGAAGTGTTTTCTGATGGATACCAAGGTGCTGCACTCTCTGATATATTGGCAAAAGCCGGAGTACATAAAGGCTCGATGTATCATTATTTTGCAAGCAAAAAAGATATGGCAATAGCCGCTATCAAAGAGAAGATGTCGATGCGTTTTAACACTCTTTATGGGGATATTGCCAAAGCCGATACACCTTATCTGCCCAAACTGTTTGCTGTCATTTAGATGAAACACGCAGAGATTTTGAACGCGGCTGTCCTCTTGGAAATCTAATACAAGAGATGTCCAATCTCGATAATGACTTTAACCTGATTCTAAGAGAGATCTATGCAGATTTTCGTGCTACGCTAAAACATATTTTTGATGCAATGATAGAAACAGGCGAGATGAAGGAGTGTGACACAAGTAAGCTGGCTCTCTTTTGCGTATCCTCACTCGAAGGTGCCATTCTCTCAGCAAAAGCTTCAGGCAATAAGCAAGATTATACCGATGCTGTTGAGATTCTTGTCACTTGCTTATCAAAAATGCAAAAAGTTTCTTAAAGATAGCAGAAAAGCCATCATCATGAGCATTAACTAAAAATCTTTTTACTGCTGCTTATCACCTTAATGCACAATTATTTTATCTAAAGTAGCCTGTATTCATTTGCATTTGAAGATATAGTTTGCCTTATAATTGAGGATTGTATCTTGTTTTGAGGGTTCAGCAGACTTGATAATATTGGATGCCATACCTTTTGACAATACCATCTTTTGCAGCAATATTGGCATGGGTCGCATTCTCAAAGTTGAAAGATTAATACTTTTAATAAAACATCGCTTTTTTAAAAGTCTAGATAATCGTTTGGCAAAATCACCGCTGTAGATTATCGCCTTGTTTTCCAATGCTTCCTTCTTCTTTTCTATGGCACTTTTTGAAACGATCCATCGTGTTCCTTTATTGGAAACACTCACGCTTTGATTTCGCTTTATAAGTTTTTTAACAGTAGGCTCGTTGTAAATAGCTTCAATTTGATTTGCATTGTTATAAGTACATTGAATGTTTAAAACTCCTCTATAACCGACAAATATATTTTTTCTCTTAATACTGTCCCACTCCAGTGCTTTATTGATTGAGTAGCCACTGTTTTTACAGATTTTCTCATATTTTTTTAAAACATTAGAGAGAGATGAAAGTTCATTGGATGTCTGTATATAATCCCTGTCAACGATATTAAAAACAAGTCTTGTGGAGAGTTTATCGGGAGTTATCGTACCTATAAATTCTTGAGTTTTAGTAATTGTTACAACATTGCTGTCGCAATTTCCACTATCTTTAGCATAAAGTGATATTGTCAACACCAAAGTAATTATCAATAATTGTAGAATAGGCATCCCTAACTCTCCTTTTTGATTAAATTTAATTTTGGATCTCTACAAAGCCTCTCACGAGACCGTACTTAAAGATTTCTCTCATACAGTTGTTACCCTTATCCTGTGTAGTCTAGCTCAAAAGGGCTGAATTATTCCATCTTGATTATCTGATAACCCTTTGATTTTACAACAATCCATATAAAAAATTACTTATTGCTTTATCTTAAGTTGCGCTCCTGTGAGCATAAGGGTTGCATGGATTTTAGTCTCTGCCACTATAGAGAGCTTTGCTCGTTATAGCGCATAAGGTTAGTAAAGTTATTTTTAAGAGGTGCTGTTAGCCTTTTACTATTTTTAAATTTTAATACCTTGCTGAAGTTAAAGTTCAAACTCACCATGTTTGTTTTTTGTAGCTCTTTGGCTCAATTTTTTACAAGTTAGGTTGAAATTGCGTAAAAAAAATCTTCTATCCGTTTTGCAAGTTGCTCTACTTTCTGTAAACTGTAGTCTATGTCTGTAAACATAAAGTACTATTACTATCACCTGACCACCCTTCCACAAAAAGAGATATATAGTTGGCTTTAAAAAGAAAAAAGGATATTAACAATGCAAACGATTAAAAGACCTGCTTATAAGGATTTTAAAGAAAAAGCACTTCAAAATGCAGAAATAAAAAAAGAGTATGAAAGTTTTAAACCTCTTTTTGAAATCAAAAAACAACTTGTAACGGCAAGATTAAATAAAGGCATAACCCAAGAAGAAATAGCGAAAAAAGTCGGAACTTCTAAATCAAACATATCAAGACTTGAAAGTTTAAACAATACTTTTATGCCAAATATTGCCACTCTTGTAAAATATGCGAATGCATTGCAAATGAAATTAAATATTAGTCTAAGATAAAAATAACCTTATATTTAAATTTAATCAAAAGTCAAGCCCTGACCACTAATACAGCTTTTTGGCTAAATGTATGGGGGGATTTGAGGGAGGAAATTGTTTGTACTATCACTATCACCTGACCCCTTTATCCTTTTTAAGCTAACTTATGCTTTTTTAATGGAATATTTACAATTAATAGGACACTTCTGTCTCAATAACAGCAATTATATATAAAAACAACACATTTTTCTTTCAGGATAATAGTTAAAAAATTGTAAATATCTTCAAAATATTGCATTTTGGCATAAAAATCACTGTTATTAGAGTTTTTCTTCTTTTAATAGTGTGTAATTTTTTATAGTTAATACTG
>WFMT01000165.1 GCA_015488975.1 Campylobacteraceae bacterium
GGACACAAAGGCAAAACTTAACTCATTTAACTATATAATGTTCCCTGCAACTGAAGAGAGTCACTACTCTATAGGTGCTGGTACAAGAATAACAAAACATTTATCTCTTGATTTTGATGTAGTTTATGCTCCAGAAAAAACAGTTAGTTCCACAGGATATGGTGGAGGAAATATCACCATAAAACACAGTGAAACTTCAGCAGCATTCTCTATGAGATACAGTTTCTAAATATTTTATCGCAGATTATCTACTGACCTTACGCACTATAAGGAGCAAAGCTCCTTATAGTGGCAGGGACCAAAGTCCCTACAACCCCCTAAAGCTACGAAAAGTAGGACTTTTCGAGAAAAAAGTGTATAAGGTTATTTAATCTGCGATAAAATCTCTTTTGCTATCTTTTTTATACTTTTATTTTCAACATTTACAGTAAGACTTGCGATACTTTTATACTCTGATACTCTTTGTTTATAAATCTCTTTTGCTTTTTTCAAATCTTTTAAAAGTGGTCTCTTCGCTACCTTTTTTTTTGCATTTGGGTGTTCTTGTATCCTTTTTAAAATAGCATCAAAAGAAGATTTAAGATAAATAATAGTGCCTATTTTACATATATTTTTAACTTTATAAAATCCGCCGCCTGTCGAAATAATAGTATTGTTAACACTTTTTTCTATCCAAAGAGCGGTTTTAAATTCCAAAGCTCTAAAATACTCCTCTCCTTCACTCTCAAAAATATCTTTTATCCTTTTATTCTCCAAACTCTCTATCAAATCATCGGTATCAACAGCAAAATAATCACTTTGTTTAAAAAGTTCTCTAGCAACACTACCCTTTCCGACACCCATAAAACCTATTAAAATAATATTATTCACCCAAACCTCCAAAAAACCAATTTACAATTCCACGACTCGCACTACTTTATCAAAATTATCTATAAGTATCTTTTCCACTCTATTTTGCCAAAGAGTCCCAAACTCCTCTCTTTCCTCTTTTGTAGCACTATTTTGCATAACTTTTTGCATCAATACTTGCTGTTTTGGACTTCCCGGTACGATACTTGGATCATAAAATACATCTACACTTTTACCTGTATCAACTCTGGTAAATCTTGCAGATGAATTTACAGGGGCATCGAAGAACATTAAAGAATGCCTTGCAAATTTACCACCAAGCCCCTTAAATCCACTCTTGCTTGTAGCTCCTGTTATATTTGTTATAACATTTGCTATGACTCCGGCAACACCATCTTCCAAGCTTTCTTTAAATTCAACTTTAATCTCACCTCGAACCGGCAAAGAATCAGGATATAATGCTTTTAGTGCATGATAACTCATAGCATAAGCACCGGCAACTGTTGGACAGCTATGACCGGCAGCTTTTACTAATTGAATATACATAAAGTCTATCTTACCATCTTTAAAAGTTCCTAATAACTCAGCTAAAGGATCATAAGTCTCAATTACGGGTACTTGCTTAAAAAATTTTGGAAATTCCATCATCATAATGCTCCTAATGCTTTTTTTACTTCATCACTTGCCAATCCTATATTCCAGGCCGGCTCCCAAACTATCTCAACTTCACATTCATTTATACCATCAATTTTTTCCACCGCATCTTTTGTCCATTGTTTCATCATCTCATGAAGAGGACAGCCTCTGGTTGAAAGTGTCATGGTAACTTTTACTTTATCTTCATTTATATCAATACCGTAAATAAGTCCCAATGAATAAATATCAAATCCAACCTCAGGATCAACTACAGTTTTAATTGCATCTTCTACCATCTGTTTTGTTACAGCCATTTTTTACCTCCAAAATTATCTTAATTTATCAAGTCCATATACTAATGTATAATATATGTTATAAATCACTAACAAAGTAGCAATAGCCATTAAAACAGCTCCTGCTACAAACAATATATTTATCTTAAAACCTATCGCAATACTACAAGCCACAACGCCAACAGCAGTTATCCAAAATTGCACATCAGCTACTTTTTCTTTTACCATTTCATTTAGCATAGGTACTTTTATCTTTCCTACAAGTGGAGAATATCTCTGATACCAAACTAAAAAAGGTAAAATCTTATAAATATGTCCCACTATAAAAAAGACAAAGAAACCAAAAAACAGCACAAATCCAAATAATATGTATAAAACCTGACTATCAAAAACTATTGCAAATATTAAGATGACTAAAGATAATATCAAAGATACAAATGAAGCTATCATATTTTTTGCCCAAAAGTCATTTTGTTTTCTAATTCTTGAAGTAAAAATTAACCACATTTGATATAAGGCTAAAATAATGGAAAATCCTATAAAACCGACTCCTGCATATTTTAATATATCTATTTTTACAAATATAGAACTTATAAAAAGTAGTAATCCTAAAATAACTGTATAAAATGCTATATTTATCGCCTTTTCACTAAAACCATGAGATAAAGAGAACATAGGCAAAAGTATCATGCCAATCCCCATAATAGTCATTAAAATATACCCTACTATTACAGACGATATGTGTAAAGTAACCAAAGGAATTATATATGCATCAAATCCATATACCAAATCCAATGCAATAAAAAAACCTATACTTACTCCTATAAGTAAAAATATATTTGACACCAAAATGAATTTGGCAGTTATACTCCAAGTCTCAATATTTTTATATGTTAAAAATACATTTACTATGAAAATCAACATAGCAATATACATTATCATAGCACCATAAGGTAATAAATTCATAAATCCTTTCCCAAGTGCAAATGAAAAAATGACAATGCCAATTACAAAAAGATAGAATTGAATATAGGCAAAATCTTTTGAAAATATAGGTATTTCAAGTACAACCGGTATCAATTGATACATCGCACCAAAGATAATCATCATAATAAAACCTAAAAGAAACAGATGCATAAGAGACGCAATAGCAGTAGATAAGAAAAATGTATTCAAATCCCCTGCATAAAAAGGCAATAAAAATGAAGTTATTGTATAAAATATCGCCCCGGCAATAAAATAATGAGCCACCAGGATAAAAGGGGGCGCCATTTCAGTCGCTAAGTTTTTTGCCATTTTTTATCCGTGGCAGTTACTGTCATTAAAATCTGTTTTATCGGTTGGATTATCTTTTAATGAAAATATTAATTTTACTTTACCGTCAAATTCTTTTGACTCTATGTCAAATTCACCTTCAATTTTTGGTAAAAGTCCCATTGGTTTTTTATGATTTATCATAATAACTTTTGTACTTTTATTTTTAACTTGTTTTAGTGCAAGCATTGCATTTACCATAGGTTCTGGTGGCCCACATCTGCTCGTATCAAATTCTATATAGCTAATATCGCCTACTGTATATTCATAAAAAGGTACCGTAGCACCTTCAATATTTACCTCTTTTGCATCCTCTGGTATAGAAATTTCAAATTCAGACATATTTACTCCTATTTTAATTTTATGGAATTATATCATTTTTAAAAATAATTACCTTGATTTAAATCAAGTTTCTAATTTTAATTGCATACCATAAAATTCCAAGATTTAAAGTAAAGATTGCTAAAGAAGTTGCTCTGGAAATAAGTTTTTCCTTTATCTTTCTCTCTCTTCCGTGTGCTTTTAAAGAGATATACATATGTATTATTGTAGAAATGGTTATCAGTGTTACCATTGTTATTTTGACATAAAAGTCTTGAGCTA
>WFMT01000166.1 GCA_015488975.1 Campylobacteraceae bacterium
GACGATGTGTTTTAGTTGTAAAGAATTATGCTTAGATAATGCTATCAGTTTTTTTGGACTATTTAGACCGGAAATCGAATATAGCAAATGTACTAATTGCGGATTTTGCGTGAAAGTTTGTCCGACAAATGCAATAGAGGTAAAAAAATGGCAGTAAAATTTATATCAAATATTAAAGAAAATGGCTTGGGAGGCTGGTGCATTGAGCTTATAGATACAGTTAGCAAAAGAAAAGTTATATGCAATAATATAAAAGAGTATGAAGATGCAATCGAACAGATGGGAGATGATTACGGTAGTGAGATTGAAGTTACCTGGCAAAAAGATGATAATGTAACAGTCTTGCATATGGAAGAGGTGAGAATAGAAATCTCAAAATACCAGAAAATGTTTGACAATGAGGCTCTTAAGTGAAAAGATATTTGCTTTTATTTATATTTTTTCTTACTGTTTTGCAAGCTAAGGATTTAACTTCTATTTATACTTTAAAAGCTGATGGCGATATTATAGATATGATGATAAGTTCGGGTAAAATTTATGTAACCACAGACAGCAGTAGTGTTGATATATTTGATATAAAAACAAAAAAACTTGTTAAAAATTTAAAATTTAAAAAATTAAAAGATTTTTTAGGTGACATATCGGATATAAGAATATATTCAGTAGATAAAATTGCAAATAAATTATTGTTTGCAACACAAGGGGAAGAAGGGTACAGTAGAATTTATATATATGAAAACGGAAAAAATAAACTGTTATTTGATAAAAAAGAAAAGTTACCTATATTAAAAGCAGAGTTTATTTCACAAAATAGAATTATTTTTGCAACTCTAAGTTCAGAAGTTATTCTATATAGTTTAAAAAATAGAAAAATTATATATAAAAAACAAGTATCTGGATCAAAATTCTCTGATTTTGTTCTAAATAAAGCTAAAACTAAAATGGTTTTAGTAGATGAAAGCGGAAATGCAAAACTCATAAATACAAAAAATGGTAAAATTATTAGAATTTTTAAAGGTCAAAATTTAGATAATGTTTATCAAGTTGATTATAAAAATCATATCATTGCAACTGCGGGAAAAGACAGGCGATGTGTTGTATATAAAGATAACAGTTCTTATGCATATTATAAAATAAGTAATTTTCTTATATACAGTGTCGGACTTAGCCCAAGTGGTAAACTTTGTGGATATTCAAGTGATGAGAAAAATAATATTACAGTATTTAATACTCAAACACAAGAAAATCTTTATAAACTAACAGGTAATAAAAGCCCAATATCAAATATAATTTTTGTAAATGAAAATAGTTTATTTACATCAAATAAAAATAAAATAAAATTTTGGAGATTAAAATGAATATATCAAGCATAGTAGTGCAAACATTGCCAGAAAATTTAGATAGTGTGATTAATGATTTGAAGGAGAGTGAGGTTTGTGATTATCATTTTCACGATGATAAAGGTAAGATAATTATTACCATAGAAGGTGAAAATGTAGGCGAAGAGTTGGAAAAATTAAGAATTATTGAAGCGATAGACAATATTATATCAGCTGATATGCAAATGAGCTATAGCGAAGATGAGTTAGACAGGCATATAAAAGTTTTAAATAATTCTGATGCCGTTCCCAAAATCTTAAAAGGCGATACAACTAAGATTGACCCATCAACCGTTGTTTATAATGGAGATTTGAGAAAAAAAAATATTTATGAATTTGCTGAACAAACAAAAGCTTGAATCCAAAAAAAGATAAATTATAGTATAATACTTTGAAATTTTAAATGAAGGTATTGATTGAGTATTTTTAAACCTACTGTAACAAATATTGTCTCAAAAATTTTTGGCAAAATTGCAAATTTTAAGTTTTTTTTTCCGATACAATATGTGATTAATTTTACTTATGTAAAGAGTATGAAAGTTGATTTGAGCGAATTTGATACGATAGATTCTTATAAAAGTTTAAATAAATTATTTACGAGAGAATTAAAAGTAAAAAGAGATATAGATAAAAATGAAAATTCTTTTATATCACCTTGTGATTCTTTGATAACTGAGCTTGGAGATATGTTTATAAGTCGAACTATGCAAATAAAGGGGTTTTATTATAAAATAGATGAACTTTTAACAAATAAGTTTGAAGATAAAAAAATTTATAAAATATATAATGGCAGTTTTATAAATTTTTATCTCTCACCTAAAGATTACCATAGATATCATTGTCCTGTTGATATGCAAATACTAAAAGCTGTACATGTTCCCGGAGTACTTTATCCTGTAAATCTTAAATATTTAAATAAAGTATTGGATTTGTTCATAAAGAATGAAAGAGTAATCTTGGAATGCAAAACAAAAAGAAATCAATTATTTTTTATGGTTTTTGTTGGTGCTTTGAATGTTGGTAAAATAAAATTTAACTTTGATGATAGAATTTCTACAAATTCTGTTAAAAAAAATATAACTACATATACCTATGGAGACACACATCTTAAAAAAGGTGATGAATTGGGCAGGTTTGAAATGGGTTCAACCATAGTCATGTTTTTTGAAAAAGACATGGTTGAACTTACCCCGAAAAAAATGAAAAAGGTAAAATTTGGAGATATGATAGCTAAAATAAAGAGTTAAACATTAAACCTAAAGTGCATCACATCGCCATCGGCTACAATGTAATCTTTACCCTCAAGTCTCATTTTGCCTGCTTCTTTTGCTTTTATCTCTCCGCCACAGGTAATAAAATCATTATAGCTTATGACTTCTGCTCTGATAAATCCTTTTTCAAAATCATTGTGAATTACAGAAGCTGCTTTTGGGGCTTTCCAGCCATTTTTTATAGTCCAAGCTCTAACTTCCACAACACCAGCTGTAAAGTAACTTATAAGACCCAATTTTTCAAAAGATACTCTAATGATTTTATTAAGTCCTGATTCTTCAATACCAAGTTCACTTAAAAACTCTTTAGCCTCATCTTCTTCTAAACCCACAAGCTCCTCTTCAATCTTTGCACAGAGCTTTATAACTTCTGCACCCACTTTTTTAGCATGAGTCGCAACTTCTTTTATATATTTATTATCTTCAATGAGGGAATTTTCATCAACATTTGCTCCATAAATTATCTCTTTGTTAGATAAAAATCTTAACTCTTTATCAAGAAGTACAAACTCTTCATTATCTTTTTTTGCAAAGGTGCTAACTGGTTGTATTTCGTTTAAATGATCAAGTAGCTCCATTGAAATTTCCAAAGATTTTTTTGCACTTTTATCAGATTTGGCTTGACGGTTTAACTTTTCAATTTTCTTTTCAAGTTGCTCAATATCTGCAAATATAAGTTCACTTTCAATTATTTCAATATCTCTTAAAGGATTTATACTATTTTCAACATGAGTTATATTTTCATCATCAAAACATCTTACTATATGAAGTATAACTTCAACTTCTCTTATATTTGATAAAAACTTATTTCCAAGCCCCTCTCCCTTGCTTGCACCTTTTACCAATCCAGCAATATCAACAAAATCAATAGTTGAATACTGTATTTTATTTGGCTTTACTATCTTTGCCAATTCTTCAAGTCTTTGATCAGGAACAGGAACAACTGCTTTATTTGGCTCTATTGTGCAAAAGGGATAGTTAGCACTCTCAGCATTTTGAGCCTTTGTCAAGGCATTAAAAGTAGTTGATTTTCCAACATTTGGAAGTCCTACTATACCAACGCTAACTCCCATTATTTATCCTCATCATGAACATTGCTTTGTTTGTAAACAAAATCTTTAAGCCAATATATACACATTCTAACACCAGCACCACTTGCACCTGATTGGTTATATCCCCACTCTTTTTCTCTATATGCAGGTCCAGCAATATCAAGATGAAGCCATTTATCCTTGTATTCATCCTTAATAAAATTATCAAGAAAAATTCCAGCGGTTATCGCTCCGCCATATCTTGAACTTGATATATTTGATATATCTGCAATATCACTTTTTAAAAGTTTTTTTAAGTATTTATTAAATGGCAAAGAGCCTGATAGCTCGCCACTTTTTAGACTACTTTGTATCATAGAATGTTTAAGAGTTGAGCTATTGCCCATAATGCCCACAGTGTACTCACCAAGAGCAACGACACAAGCTCCTGTTAAAGTAGCTAAATCCACTAAATAATCAGGCTTAAGCTCCTGCGCATAATCAAGACAATCAGCAAGTACAAGTCTTCCCTCGGCGTCCGTATTTCTTACTTCAATAGTTTTCTTATTTCTCGCTTTTAATACATCATCAGGTTTATAAGCATTTCCACCTATCATATTTTCAGCCGCACCTATTATCGAATGAACCTCAAAAGGAAGCTCAAGCCTGCTTGCTGCTTTTATTATATTTATTGCCGCAGCTGCTCCACTTTTATCAGATTTCATAGTTACCATATATTCGCTTGGTTTTAAGCTAAGTCCACCACTATCATAAGTTAATCCTTTTCCGACAAATACAAATCTTTTAGTAGAATTTTTCGGCTTATAGCTTAAATGTATAAGTCTTGGTTTGTTTGAGCTTGCTCTTGCTACTGCCAAAAATGCTCCCATGTTTTCAGAATTTAAAAATTCTTCATCTCCAACAAAACACTCCACATTTTTCAAATCTTTTGCCATATCTTTTGCATAATCAGCTAATTTTGCAGGAGTCATATCAAATGGAGTGGTATTGATGATGTCTTTAGCATCATTTGTCGCATCTGCTATAATTACAGCTTCATTTACAGCTTTTTTTGTTGAGTCTAAATTATAAATTTTACCATTATAATCTTCAGTAGATATTTTTATATTTTTAATATATAGATTACTTTTTTTACTTTTGTATTTATCAAATTTATATGTTCCTAAAATTATACCCTCTACTAATGCTCTTGCATTGATAGGAGGACATTTTTGTGTATATAGACCTATTTTTACACTATTGTATTTCATTTTTTTAAGAACTTTAAATGCATTAGAAACAGAGCATCTAATCTCATCACTTTCAAATGTTTTACATCCGTAGTAAAGAATATTCTTATGAGGCAAAAATAAACTTTCTTCACTTTTTCCACTAAAACCGTATTTTTCAAATTCATTCCCACCTTCTATCCATCTGTGAGTTAAATTTTCATTAACAATAAGTACAATTTCACAATCAGCCTCTATCTCTTTTAATTTTTTATCAAAAACTTCAAAATTCATCTATTTCCTTTATATTTTGTTTTTTTTGTTACTTTATGAAAGTAATACCATACACTTCCTGCAATAATTACTCCAAGCGGTAGTGCAATATACCAATAAGTTCTGGCTAAATGTAATATTTTTAAGATTTCATCTCCAAATATGTATGCTAACATAATAGTTGCAAATGCCCAAATCATAGCTGCTATTAAATTTACAATTGCAAATGTTTTACCACTGTATCTTGTAGTTCCCATAGCCATAGGCAGTATAGTTCTAAGTCCATATAAGTATCTTTGCATAAAGACTATCATCCATCCATATCTATTTAGAAGTAGATTTGCTAAAGCAAATTTCCTTCTATGATTTTTTAAAGTTTTGTTGATATATTTTTTATTATATCTTCCTATATAAAAATATATCTGATCTCCGGTAAAGCCACCTAATCCAGCAACAATGATAGAAGTTGTCAAGTCTAAATCACCGGTATGACTTAATACTCCTGCCATAACAAGCCCTGTCTCACCTTCTAAAATACTCCATACAAAAAGTATAATATACCCATACTCTATCAGCCATTTTATAAATAATTGTTCCAAAAAAATCCTTGATTGTTTATTTTAATCAAAATGCAAAATATCTTTTGCCTGCATCATATCTTTGTCTCCTCTTCCTGAAACATTGATAATAAAAAGGGAATTTTTCAATTTTTCTTTTTCAATTTTTTTAAGATATGCTATAGCGTGGGAGCTTTCAAAAGCAGGAATGATACC
>WFMT01000167.1 GCA_015488975.1 Campylobacteraceae bacterium
GTTCTAACTTGCACCTAAATATATCTTTGAAGTTACAAAAAATAGTAGAAAATATTTTGGATAATTACAAAAAAAAATTAAAAGCAAAAGAGATTATCGCCTCAGTCATGGATAGTAAAACAGGTAAGATTTTAATGCTTGCATCATCAAATAGATACAATCCCTCTCATATAAAAAAGAGTCAATATGACAATCTGAATATAACCGCTACGGAGTTTCCTTACGAACCAGGATCTGTTTTGAAGCCTGTTATATTTTCGCTTCTACTAGAAGAACATAAAGTAAATCCTTATGAATTGGTCCGTATTTATGGAGGTAGATACAAGATAGGCAAAAAAATCATAAGAGATTCTCATAAGTTTGAATGGCTCAGTGCGGAAGATGTTATAGTGCATTCAAGCAATGTTGGGATTTCTCAACTTGCTCAAAGATTAAATTATGTAGATTATTATAATGGGTTGAAAAAGTTTGGTTTTACTAAAAAAACTGGTATCGACCTTCCTTATGAGAGGACTGGAGTTATTCCAAAGATTTATGAATTAAAAAGTGAGATTTATAAAGCGGTTACTGCCTATGGGTATGGCATAGAGGCAACATTTATGCAGCTTTTAAAAATATATAATATTTTTAACAATAACGGTAGAGCCGTAAAGCCGACCATTTTAAATTATTATCAGGATGCTTACGGTAGAAAATATTTTATAGATACTTCAAGATATAAGCAAATAATCCCCATAGAAGTAGCAAGAAGAATCAAACAAATCCTAATAAAAACAGTACGAAAAGGTACAGGAACGGCTACTGATATAAGCGGTTTGCAAATAGGTGGAAAAACAGGTACTTCACATATAGCAGAGCATGGCAAATATACCAATTTTTACAATAGTTCGTTTTATGGATTTGCAAATGATAAAACTCATCACTACACCATAGGAGTTTTGGTGAGGAGGCCAACTAAAAAGTATTATTATTATGCTTCGCAAACTGCAGTTCCAGTATTTAGAAGAATTGTTGAAGAGTTGGTTGAGGAGGGGTATTTGAAAGTAGAAAAGAAGTAAGTCGCTAACTTTATGCACTTTTTTCTCGAAAAGTTCTACTTTTCGTAAGCTTTAGGGGGTTGTAGGGACTTTAGTTTCTGCCATTATAAAGAGCTTTGCTCATTATAATGCATAAAGTCAGCAAGTTATTTAAATACGCTTCCAAAACCTCTCAAGAATCCTCCAAAACCAAAACCTCTTTTAAATAATTTTTGAATATATTCATCATAAGTAAGTTTTTTACTTTTTAGAAAATTATCGAGTAATTCTTGAGAAGCTTTCATGCCGCCTAATTTTTCAGCATCTAAAAGCTGTTTGTAAACTTTTGAAATTTCTTTTAATGCAAATCTGGGGGCTCTGACTCTAAATGAGTAATATCCCGTGATCTCTCCGCCTTTTCTTGCAGGCTCTACTTCAGCTAAAACCCAGTAAAATTTTCCATCTTTTCTTAAGTTTTTTACAAATGCAAAGACTTTTTCACCTGCTTTTATCCTGTCCCATAAAATTTTAAAGATAAGTTTTGGCATATCTGGGTGTCTAATGATACTATGGTTTACTCCCATCAGCTCATCTTTTGAATAAGCACTTATTTCAATAAAATAATCATTCGCATAAATAATATAACCTTTTAAATCAGTTCTTGAAACTATAAAATCTTTTTTATTTAAAATAATTTCAGAATCAATCGGAGTAGGTCTTGGAAGAGATTGCCTCCGCTTGAGCATAAAATTACTCATAATATATCCTTAAATATCTATTTAACTCGCCTTATTATATATAAGATTTTCTAAAAATGTTATAAAAGTGTTATTGTCATTTAAACATTTCACTATTTTATAATTATCAAAATTTAAATCTTGAGATATTTGTCTATACTCAATATCAAGTTCATACTCTGTTTCGGAATTATCAATTATAAAAGACAATGGATATATTATGACATTTTTATTTTCTATGCTTTTTAGTTTATCCTCCAACGAAGGACCAAGCCATTTAATTGGACCTAATTTTGACTGATATGCCAAATGTACTTTATTGAAATTGATATTTTGTGATTGAAGCATTTGTTTTAAAATATTGACGTTATCTATAATCTCATTTTGATAACTGTCTCCTTTGTCTATAATCTTTTGAGGCAAAGAGTGAGCGGAAAAAATAAGATCATATTTTTCAGGCTTTTCTTTTTTCATAGTTTGTGAAATTTGTTGCAAAATTGCTTTATTGTATAACTCTTCTTTGTAAAATCTCTTAATGGATTGTATCTCTAAATCATAATGTAATTTTTTTGCAGTAATTGTAAAATCTTCCAGTGATGATTTGGTTGTTGTA
>WFMT01000168.1 GCA_015488975.1 Campylobacteraceae bacterium
CTGTTTGACTTTTCCACGCCTCTCATCTCCATACACATATGTCTTGCTTGAAGTACCACTCCCACACCTTTTGGCTCAATTATATCATTTATAACTTCTGCTATTTGTTCAGTTAAGCGTTCTTGAATTTGAAGCCGCCTTGCATATACTTCTAGCAATCTTGGTATTTTAGAAAGTCCGACAACCTTGCCATCAGGTATATATGCGATATGTGCTCTGCCAATGATAGGCAAAAGATGATGTTCACAAAGCGAATAAAATTCAATATCTCTTACGATTACCATCTCATTATTTGAACTTTCAAAAAGTGCCTGGTTTAAAACTTCTTTTGGGTCTTGCTCATACCCCTTGGTAAAATATTTATATGCTTTATAAACTCTTTTTGGAGTATCAACAAGTCCTTCTCTGTTTACATCTTCTCCAATATTTTTCAAAATAGTCTTAACAGCCTCTTCAAAATCTTTTTGCATATTTAACCTTTTGCATATTTGTATATCTTTATTTGAGTGTTATTATACTTTTTTTTTCTTTTTTAAATGATAAAAAAGCAAAATTTTGATATATTATCTAAAATATTATTAGAAAAAAGGAAATAGATGAAGATAAAAGCAACTAAAGTTGACTCTGCCAATGCGAAAGTCGAGGCAAAAGTCTCAAAAGAAAAAGTAGAAGAACAAGAAACAAAGATTGCAAAAAAGATTGCAAAAGATGCAAAAATAGATGGTTTTAGAAAAGGTAAAGCACCAACTGGAGTCATAAAAAAACTTTATAAAGACAATATCGAGCAAGACAGCGTATCTCAAATATTTCAAGAACTTTTAAAAAATACACTAAGTGAATTAAATGAAGTTAACGAAAACTTGATAGGAGAGCCACATATCACAGAATACAAAAAAGTTGATGATGGTAGCATAGATATAGCTTTTGAAATCTCTTTTAGACCGAGCATAGATACATCCAAAGTAAAAGAGTGTATTCCAGAATATAAAACTCCAAGAGTAACCAAAAAAGAGATTGACGAACGAGTAAAACAAATACTAAAATCATCTGCAAAAGTCAAAGAGGTTAATGAAGATAGGCAATTACAAAATGAAGATATAGCAAATATTGATTTTGATGGTTATATTGACGACAAACCTTTTGACGGAGGAAAAGCTGAGGGATACTCTTTAGAGATAGGAAGCGGCAGTTTTATACCTGGATTTGAAGATGGAATGATTGGCATGAAAAAAGGAGAAACAAGAGATATAAAAGTAACTTTTCCAAAAGAGTATGGAAGTGCTGAGTTAGCAGGCAAAGACGCTGTTTTTAAAGTAACCCTTCATAAAATAGAAGAAAAAGTAATGCCTGATATTCCCGATGAAGAATTGCTGAAAAGATTTTTACCAGATATCGAGCATCCCACAAAAGAAGACTTGGAAAAACAGGTAAAGAAACAAATCAAACAGGAAAAACTCAATAAAATATATCTTGAAAAACTCAAACCTGCTTTTACACAAGCTCTTATAGAAAAACTGGAATTTGATTTGCCAAAAACAGTAATTGAACAAGAAGTAGAAATGAGCTTTAAAAATTCTTTAAGAGAAAAAGGCGAAGAAGAGATAAAAAATCTTCAAAACAATCCGGATAAAGTTGATGAGATAAGAAAAAGTTTAGAAAGTGATGCACAAGAAAGCGTTAAACTTACTTTTATAGTTGATGAGCTTGCAAAAGAAGAAAAAATAGAAGTCAACGATAATGAAGTAATTCAAGCTGTATATTATGAAGCCATGCAGCAAGGACAGGATCCTAAAAAATATATGGAGTATTATCAAAAGCAAGGTTTATTGCCAGCTATTAAAATGGCAATGGTCGAAGATAAACTTTTTTCAAAAATTTTAAAACTTGAAGAAGAAAAGTAGATGAGTTATGTTCCTTATGTTGTAGAAAAAACAGGTCGAGGGGAAAGAAGTTATGATATTTATTCAAGGCTTTTAAAAGATAGGATTATTATGTTAAGCGGAGAAATAAACGATCAAGTAGCTTCTTCCATAGTTGCTCAACTTCTTTTTTTAGAAGCTGAGGACCCCGAAAAGGATATATATTTATATATAAATTCTCCAGGCGGAGTTATAACAAGCGGTTTTAGTATATTTGACACTATGAATTATATAAAGCCTGATATTTGTACTATTTGTGTAGGCCAGGCAGCTTCTATGGGTGCATTTTTACTTAGTTGTGGTGCAAAAGAAAAAAGATATGCTCTTCCTAATGCCAGAATCATGATACATCAGCCTTTAGGCGGTGCTCAAGGTCAGGCAACCGATATAGAGATACAAGCCAAAGAGATACTAAGATTGAAAGATATATTAAATAAGATACTATCTACAAATACAGGTCAACCTCTTGATAAAATAGGTGCTGATACGGATAGAGATTTTTTTATGAGTTCAGAAGAAGCTAAAAATTATGGGCTTATTGATAAAGTTTTAGATAAAAATTTAAAATAATAAATAGGAGAATGAGTGGCTTTACTTGATAAACAAATTGTAAAACAAAATAATGATGCGAAAGAACAAAAAGTAAAATCAAGGGAGCACTCAAAAATTAATATACAACTTGAGTTGGACTCTTCTGCAAATGAGGTGGAGAGATTTTCTGTTTTTGTATTGAAAACGATGATCAGCAAAGGAACTCCGCCTACTCCTGATAATTATAAAATATTTTTTGAAAAACTTTTAGATGAAAGAAATATAGATTTTCAAAAAAAAATACAAGAATTATTGGAATTTGAAGAAAGCAATTACAACGAAAACAGGGTTGAGATTGAAAAAGATATCAAAGAGATATTTATTGGAATAAACAGTATCATTAAAGTTGTAAATTCTATATATAAAAATATCCACCTCATAAAACAGTTAAGTAGTGAAACAGAAAAAGAATTGCAAGAAAATAAAAATAATTTGATTGTAAAAAATATTGCAAGTACCTTTGAATCAAAACTGAAACAATTCGTACAAAGCATCAACAATCAGTTGGATTTGTTAAAAGAAAAATACCAAAAAGCTGGCTCAGCTTTTAAAAATATAGAAAACAGTACGATTTTTGATACAAGATTTGGAGTTTACAACAAAAGATATTTTGTCGAGCAGGCAAAAAAAGAAAGACAAAAAGTTATAAAGTTTCACCATCAAAGTAGTATTGTCTCCATAGAAATAAAAGAAAATATTTTAAAAAAGTTGCCATTTCAAAAAGATAAAATATTTTTATTAAGAATTGTAGCAAAGATGCTGTTAAAAACTTCAAGAAGAAATGATATCATATCCTATTTTGGTGGAAATAGCTTTATTATGTTGCTCCGCCATACAAATATAGAAAGTACAAAAGGTGCCTGTAATAGAATATTTGAACTATTGATCAATTCAAATATTGTGCTAAATGATACTGAAATTGATATGGATATTGGTATAGGAATTGCTATGATTAAAGAAAGTTATGAAGTAGAAGAAAGTATAAATTGTGCTTTAGACGCAACGAGCAAAAGTGCAAAAAATAAAAAAACATTTGAAATATGTGATAAATAA
>WFMT01000169.1 GCA_015488975.1 Campylobacteraceae bacterium
AAGTAGCTTTTTTCAGCTCTTCATCAAATTTTTCTTGTTGTTCTTTTATAGCCACTTCTTGAGCTTTTAAACTATCAAATGCTTGTTTATACTCTTTTCTTTTAGCTTCAACTTCATCTTTTAGTTTTTTTTGTTCAGCTATATTTTTTTGCTTCAACTTGTCTTCTAGTTGATGATAAAGTATCTCATTTACATCTATTTCTGTATGACAGTTTGGGCATTTTATTGTTGTTTTAGTTTGCATTGGTTTCTCCTATACTAGCTTTTAAAGCTTTAAATTGCTCACTATCTTTTTCCTCTATTTTTTCAATAACTATTTTTACACACTCTTCAATTTCTGGAACATCCATAGGATTCCAGCCTCTGTCAATATAAGTCAAATGAGAAAACTCATTAATAATTCTATTTAAAAGTACAGGAATATTGCCATCAAATAATTTATCTAGATTTTCAAGTGGATTGGAATTATTAGGATATTTATAAAATAAATAGTATTCTAAAAATTTTCTGATATTATTTGGAATATTGTAAAACTTGTTATATGTATTTTCAATTTGTCTTTTTCTATCTCCATCGACTGGCTTATAAAACTTATATATCTCACTGAAAAGATAGTTGAATTCTGTTGTAAACTCTTTTAAGTGGCTTGGCATAAGTTTCATAGTACTTCTTTTATCATTTTGTCTTTGTTCAACTTCAATAATAAAATATTCTATATCTTCTTTTTTTGCCGTAAGTCTTTTGATATATTTTAAAAAATCTAAATTATGTGTAGAAATAAAGAGTTGTTGATATTTTTTTTCTTTTGTAATCATACTTTCTATAAGACTAAATACAAAAAAGATATGATTATTATCAAGACTTGATATAGGGTCATCAATATACAAAATAATTTGTTTTGAGCGATTATTCAATTTATCTTTAATTTTAGCAATAAAATAACAAAACGATACTAAACTGTATTCACCTTCACTTAAGTTTTTTGCATCTATTTCATTTCGTTGAATTTTATATCTAGCACCAGTATCATCTTCTATTGATACAAGTTTAAATCCATTGTGTCCAAAAAATTTTTCTAAATATTCATTAATAAGCTCAGCACCCTTGCTCTCATCATTAAGTTGCGTTTCAAGCTTTCTGATTTTTTCAATATACTCGTCTATTTTTAAAGAAATTTTGTTTTTCTCTTCCTCAATTTTACTTTTATTATTTTCTATTTTTTTTAATTCTTCTATCCTTTTATCATAGTCAATATCTTCTATAAATCTTGCAACTTCATTTAGCCTTAATTCTACTATAGCTTTTTTTTGATCATCACTAAGTGTTTTTGTTTTTGAATTATGCTCTTTTATCAAAATATTAATATCTTGAAAAAATTTCAAAATTTCATCTGAAATATCTTCTATATTTTCAATTTTTAATTCTTGAAAAATATTTTTCTCTCTTTTTTTTAATAGTTGAATTAATTTTTCTATATTTTCAATATATTGAGCTTTTAAAATTTTCCATTTATCTAGTAATTTTTTTACATCATTTTCTAATTGGCTATAAAAATCTTTTTCGTTAAATTTTATAAAATTATCTAATCCATTTTTAGCTTTTTTAAGTTCTTCAATTTTGTTTATAATTTCTTTTCTAAGAATCTCTGATTCTTTATTGAAATGCTTATTAAGTTTATCCCATAATTTATTATCAATCGAATTACCACAAAATGCACAAGTATTGCGCTTATTTTCATGTAAGCTTCTTCCTTGTCGAACCCACTCTTGCAATAAACTATCATTGATTAAATCTTGTATAGTTTCAGATGGTTTTATTTGTCTATTCAATAACTCTTTTGTCTCATCATAATATTTTTCAAAATTAGGTTTTTTTTCTGGTAGCTCTGTTATATCCTGTTTTATTTCTTCTCTTATAAGTTTCTTATGCTGTTCTATGTCTTCATCAGCAAAATTTCTAACCCCTTGGTTTTTAATCGTTTTAATATCTTTTTTAATTTTAAGAACAGTATAGTTTACATCTTTATATAAAGGATTTATTTTGATTTCATTATTTGCTTTATCTTTTAGTTTCTTTTCAATCCAATTTTCTTTAGTTTTATATTCATTTTTGATTATATCAAATTTATTTTCTTCCTCTTTTAATTCAAAATATAGCCCTTTTCTATACCCTTCTTTTTCTACATATTCAGTATTATCTCCTAATTTATTATCAAGTTCTTGTATCTTTTTTTCAACTTCAATATTAGTTTCACCTAAAATAGCAAATGGCTTTATTGTTCCATCTTTATTGTATAGCCAATTTAAATTATCTTTTACAAAATCTGTATTGTAAACACAAATTTCCATATTATTATCAATTAAATTATTTTGATTAACTATTGAACCATCCTCAAATGTAAAAACAAAATTAGGACTATCGTAATCATTGTGCAAAGCTTTATTTTCAATACTTCTAAATAACCTAGATAGTGTAGTTTTTCCAGAGTAATTTCGACCATAAATAATATTTAATTTTTTAAATCTATAGTCAGATGATATAGTACTATTCCATTTAAAATTTTTTAAAATACCAAAATTATCAATATCTATCTTCTTTATCATTTCACACACTTACAACTTCATCAATACCATACTGTTTTAGTATCTGAATGGCGTTTGTTTTTACAACTGCATCTTTAAAACTGCTGTCTTTAAAGACTACTCTCATCGTCTCTGTTTCGTATTTGTCTTTTAGTTTTGCTATTGCTTCGACTGTGTTGATTGTGATATTTTCATCAAGACATACTGCCAATGCTCCAAAGCCTATGATAAATACTTTTTTACCATCAATAGTTTTTTCTTTGATTGGGAGTGTTAGATCAAGTCCGTATTTTAGTAGGATTTCATAGAGTAGATCTTCACTGCTTCTATCTTCTTTGATATTTTCAGTGGCATCTATGAGGTTTTGCTCTAAGTTGTCAAAATCACTATCCCACTCTTTAATGTTGGAGCTATCGAGTTTAAATACTTTAAAGCCAATATCACGATTTGAGAGGTCTTTGTCTGGATTGTCAGCTATGATTTTTTCTCCTGCTCTTCTGATCCTCTCTTTTCCTATTTCACAGATATTTTTATATCCAGCTTTGTAAGCTTCGCTTTTTTCATCGGTTGGTTCTGGTATTTGGACACAGATATA
>WFMT01000170.1 GCA_015488975.1 Campylobacteraceae bacterium
ACCAAGACCTTGCTATATTTAATAACAGACCTATTAGCGGTAGTTTGATAGATATTTACAATAGTATTTTATCTGACATATTTCACAATCCAATCCACAGCAGAACAGGCTCTTTTACGGGATTTAATAATTTAAGCAGCAGTTTGCAAAACGAGAATGTCAATGTAGTTTTTGAAAAATAAAATATCTTTTATGGCATAGTTTTTACTATGCTATAAAAGTGTATCATCTATGGCTTTTTGAACTTTAAAAGCTTGAAAATGCTCTTTTACATCATGGCATCTTATAATGGATGCTCCATTTTTTACAGCTTCAAGGTGCAAAGCAAGAGTTCCAGGTAGCCTTTGTTCGGCTTTGCTTGGAGTTATTGTATCTATCATTGATTTTCTGCTTGCTCCGACTAAAAGTGGATAGCCGAGACTTTTAAAATGCTCTAAATGTTTTAAAAGGGTTAAATTGTGTTCTAACTTTTTGCCAAATCCTATACCGATATCAAGTAATATATTATCAATACCAAAAGATTTTGCTTTAGTAATCCTTTTTTTAAAAAAATCACTGACTTCAAGTAATACATTGTCATAATAGGGATTTTTTTGCATATTTTCAGGAGTCCCTTGCATATGCATTATAACAACTTTTGCATTGTATCTTGAAGCAGTTTTTGCTACCTTATCATCACTTAATCCGGTTATATCATTTACTATTTTAAAGCCTTTGTCCAAGGCATATTCCAAACATTTTATGCTATAACTATCAAGCGAAAATTCTACATTTTTATATAAATTGTTTGAATAGACAGTATCAATTACAGGCTTTAGCCTTGAAAATTCTTCATTTTCACTTACTGCTGAGCTTCCAGGGCGAGAAGAAACTGCACCTATATCAATGATTGTTGCACCTTCATTTATCATTTGGTTTATTTTTTTTACAGCACTTGAGCCTTTATACCTGCTGCCACTGTAAAAACTATCATCATTTATATTTACAACACCCATAATTTGCACATTTTCATTATCTTTTGGAATTATAAAATCTTTTAATTCTTTTGCAAAATCTTTTAGTCCAAATGGTTGTGAAACTTCTTTTTTTGAGAGTATTTTGAGTTGTTTGTCATTTGCTATAAGCAAGGCATCGCTAATATCCTTATTGCATAAAATAGTATCTTTATGTACTATCAAGTCAGCTCCTATGGATAGTGCATCTTGTTTTAAGATTAAAGCTGCAGGATTTTTGATATCTTTAAGATATAAAAAGTTTAAATTCATTTTATCTTTTAATATAGCAAATCCCTCTTTTGATGAGCCGATTTTTTGCAGCAAGTTATTTTTGTTTGTATCAATCGATAATTTTACTATTCGCATTTTTTTTGCCTTAGGATTAAAATTCCTGAAATTATAACAAATATCAGAGCAATTATATAACTTTGAAATACCTTTTCATTTAAAAAAACCATTAGCCACATTGTAGCCAAAACAGGTGTTAAAAAAACTAAGATTGATATCTTTGAAGCCTGCCACAAACTTAGAGCTTTTATCCACCAGATGTAAGATATACCATTTATAATAATACCATTTATCATGATAAAAATCATATTTTTACCGTTTGGAAGTTCCAACTTTCCTACTATAATAACCCAGATTAATGAAAACAGGCTTGCCCAAGCAAAAAATAAAATTACCCCAAGATATGGCTCGATTTGTTCTTTTTTTGATAAAACAGAAAATAGAGCAAAAGAGACAGCCCCTAAAAAGACAATAACAAGGCCGGATAGAGAGTCAAAATGAATATTTAAAATATCTCCTTTTGTGATAGCTATAACTACAGCCGAAAATCCAAGAATCAAGGCTATGATTTTATTTACAGTCAGTTTTTCTTTTAGTAAAAATAGTGATAATATCGAGATTAGAATCGGCCATAAATACTGGATAATGATAACTTCTATTGGGTTTGCAACTTTATATCCGTAATATATACAAATATAATATAAAAAACAGCCCAAGAAACCCAAATATGCAGTTTTAAAC
>WFMT01000171.1 GCA_015488975.1 Campylobacteraceae bacterium
GATATACTCTCAGGTCTAGTTGTTTCTGTTGCATTGGTTCCAGAAGCTATAGCTTTTTCATTTATAGCTCATATAAGTCCAATAGTTGGATTATATACTGCATTTATTTTAGGTCTAATTACATCGCTAATTGGCGGAAAACCAGGTATGATAAGCGGAGCTACGGGGTCAGTAGCAGTTGTTTTAGTGGGGCTTAGTTTAAGCGCTAAGCATTTGCTTGTAGCTCAAGGTTTAGAAGGCAATGACTTGGCTTATGGCATAATCCAATATATAACTATGGCGGCAATTTTAGCCGGTTCAATACAGGTTTTAATAGGTTTTTTTAAAATGGGTAAATTTATCAGACTGGTCCCTCAGCCTGCATTGCATGGCTTTGTCAACGGCTTGGCCATAGTCATAGCAACAAGCCAATTTAAATTTTTAAGTAATGCACATATTGCTATGTATGTTATTATCATAGGAACTATGGTAATTATGTATTTTTTACCAAAATTTACCAATATTATTCCGGCAGGTTTAGTTGCAATCATATTTTTTACATTTATTGTTTATGTTACTGGGATTGATACAAAGCTGGTAGGAGATTTAGCAGATTTATCGCCCTTTAAAGGGGCTTTGCCATCTTTTAAAATACCTGGCTTAATGTTTGATTTAAATTCTTATAAAGTTGTTTTGCCTTATGCCCTTATAATAGCTCTTGTTGGAGTTATAGAATCCTTACTTACATTGTCTGTATTGGATGAGTTAAAAGAGGGTAGAAGAGGTAGTGGCAATCAAGAGTGCGTGGCTCAAGGCATAGGTAATATAGCTTGCGGTATATTTGGAGCAATGCCCGGATGTGCCATGATAGGGCAGTCTATTATCAATTATACTTCAGGTGGGATGGGAAGACTCTCTGGTATAGTTGCATCTTTGGGATTGATAACCTTGGTAGCAACATTGACAGATATACTAAGCATTATACCTATTGGCATACTTATAGGTATTATGTTTATGGTATCAATCGGAACATTTGAATGGAGTAGTTTTGCAAGAATAAGAAAAATGCCCAGAGTTGATGCTTTTGTATTGGTTACAGTTGCGATAGTAACTATTGAGTATGATTTGGCAGTTGCTGTTATAAGTGGTGTTATCATATCTGCCTTGGCTTTTGCCTGGAAGCATGCAAAAGTTTACACAACAGCCTATATCCAGGAAGATGGAACAAAAGTATATAATTTTGACGGACCGCTATTTTTTGGTTCTGTTTCTGCATTTAATGAACAGTTTGATGTAAAAAATGATCCACAAAATATAATACTTGATTTTAAAAATACAAGAGTTTTAGATATAAGCGGTGTTGAGGCTATAGATGCTATAGGAAAAAAATATCAAGAAGAGAATAAAAATATAAAGATAAGGCATTTAAGTAAAGAGTGTAAAGCAATCATGAAAAATGCGGGTAAATTTTGTACTTATGAGGAAGATGATCCAAATTATAAGGTTGCATATGATTATTAATCTTGTTGTGATATAATGCATAAGGTTAGTTAATAAATTTTTTATCTTTTTAAAGGAGGTATTAAGATGAGAATTATTTTGTCAATAATAATTCTTACTTCTTATATGGCCGCTTCAAGTTTAAATCTTGCTATCTCTTCAAATCCAAGTAGGATAAATCCTATTTTGGCAACTGACAGTGCGAGTGGGGAGATAAGTTCGTGGATATTTAATGCTCTTGTAAAATATGATAAAAATGGTAAAGTAGTACCTGAACTGGCAAAAAGTTACAAATTTTTAAATGATACTACTTTGGTTTTTAAATTAAGACATGATGTCAAGTGGAGTGACGGCAAACCTTTTACTGCAAATGATGTGATATACACATATAAAACTATCATATCTCCCAAAGTTTTTACACCATACAGTGATGATTTTAAAGATGTAAAAAGTGTTAAAAAGATAGATAAATTTACTGTTGAAGTGATTTATAAACACCCTTATTTTAAAGCGGTGGAGATATGGATGATGGGCTTGCTTCCCTCTCATCTTTGGAAAAATGTCAAAAATGTTATGACTAGTGTACTAAATCGCAGACCCATTGGAACAGGAGCATATACGCTTAAAGATTTTCAAGTTTCCAAAAATATTATTTTGCATGCAAATAAAAATTACTTTTTGCATACTCCGTATATAAGCAGACTTGTTTATAACTTTATGCCTGATTCTTCCACTCAGTTTCTTATGTTAAAATCTCACAAACTTGATGTTGGTTATTTGACTCCTTTGCAATATGAGAAACAGATAGATAAAAGTTTTAAAAAGTTTTATAATATTTATGAAAGCATATCTCATGGTTATACTTATATGGGATTTAATTTAAAAGATAAAAGATTTAAAGATATTAGAGTTAGAGAAGCTCTTTCTCTGGCAACAAACAGACAAGAGTTGGTAGATATTCTTTTCTTCGGACATGCAAGAGTTTGTACAGGTCCTTTTATGCCCGGAACTTTTGCATACAATAAAAGTGTAAAAGTGCCTAAAGTTAATCTTAAAAAAGCAAGAAAATTATTGAAAGAAGCAGGATATGATAAAAATCATCCTTTAAAATTTACTCTCACAACTAACTCAAATAACTCCATTAGGGTTTATACAGCAGAGATATTACAATACCAGTTTGCAAAAATTGGAGTTAAGATGAGGATAAGGACGATGGAGTGGCAAGCATTTTTAAATACTGTTGTAGCCCCTAGAAAGTTTGATGCTATACTGCTTGGATGGGGGCTTGGTTTGATGCCTGATGCTTATAGTATATGGGATGGAAATTCAGATAAAAAAGGTGGTTTTAACTTTGTCCATTATCACAATAAAGAAGTTGACAAATTAATAAAAAAAGCAGAAAGAACTATCAATAAGCCAAAACTAAGCAAATTGTATAAAAGAATTTTTAAATTAATCGCACAAGACAAGCCATATCTTTTTTTATATATTCCAAACTCAATCACAGTGGTAAATAAAAATATTAAAAATGTATCAGCTTCCATCATTGGTGTAATGCACAATGAAAATGATTGGATAAAGCCTTAGTAATTTTATAAAATTTGTGATATAATGTTACAAATTTGTGATATAAAGGAGTTATTATGAGAAAAGTTTTGATTGGAATATTATTATTTGGGGCGACTTTTTTGTTTGCCAACAATAACACATATAAATATGAATTTACACCGATGATAGGTGGCATTATACCTGAAGGTAATCTTAACCTTGAAAATCAACTGGCTTATGGCGGTAGTTTGGGTATAAATCTAGATAGCAACCAGATATTTGATCAGATAGAAATAGGGTATTTAAGAAGTGATAATATAAAATATGATAATTCGAATTTGAAAACTGACTTTAACAGGTATTTTTTTAATTTTGTAAAAGATTATAAACTTACAAAAA
>WFMT01000172.1 GCA_015488975.1 Campylobacteraceae bacterium
AAAGAAGATACTACTCCATCAACATCATAATCTCCAATAATGGTGATTTTTTCTTTATTTTTTAAAGCTTTTGCTACTCTTCTTGCTGATTTTTGTATATCTTTAAAAAGAGTCGGATTCGGCAAAGAGGATAAAGTCGTAAATTTATCATTCTCAAATCTCTTTAATAATATTTTTTGTATATCTTCTTTACTTAATATATCAGACATTATTATTTAAAGATGCCTCTACAAACGAAAGAATTACTTTGTTTGGCTTTTGAAGTCTTGATGTAAATTCAGGATGAAACTGAACACCCATAAACCAAGGATGATCTTTCAATTCAACAACCTCTATCAGCCCATGACTCTCTCCGCTTACAATCATATCAGATTCTTCATATATTTTTTTATATACAGGATTGGCTTCGTATCTGTGTCTGTGTCTTTCATATATCTTTTTCTTGCCATCATATGCAAGGGAGAGTAAAGTTTCTGCTTTTATATCACATTCATAAGCTCCAAGTCTCATAGTTCCCCCAAGTGGACTTTTGTGAGTTCTTAACTGTTTATTTCCGCTACTGTCTATAAACTCATCTATTAGATAAATTATAGGATTTTTACAGTTTTTATCAAATTCAACTGAGTTTGCATCTTCAATTTTTAGTACATTTTGAGCAAATTCTATCAGTGCTAGCTGCATACCAAGACAAATGCCTAAATACGGTTTTTTATTGACTCTTGCATATTCTATAGCTTTCATTTTTCCATGAATTCCGCGCTCTCCAAATCCTCCCGCTACCAAAATCCCGTCACTTTCTGCTAAAAGTTCCAAATTTTTGTTTTGTTCCAAATCTTCACTATCCACCCACAGAAGTTCGACTCTCGCATTTAGATTTGCGCCTGCGTGTATGAAAGCTTCGGTAAGCGACTTGTATGCCTCTTTTAAATCAAGATATTTTCCAACAAAAGCAATTTTAACTTTCTTGTTTGGAGCAATGACTCTTTTAACCAACGAATCCCATTTTTTCATATTTGGCTCAAGATTGTCCAAGTCCAAATACTCAGAAATCGGTTCTAAAATACCTTCATTTAAAAAATTTAACGGTACTTTATAAATGCTTTTTGAATCAACTGCCTCTATAACAGAATTTTTCTCAACATCGCATGACGATGCAATCTTGTCTTTCATAGCTTTTGGTATAGATTGTTCGGTTCTGCATATCAATATATGAGGAGTGATACCTATCCTTCTTAGCTCTTGAACACTATGTTGAGTAGGCTTTGTCTTGAGCTCTCCCGCAGCTTTCAAGTATGGCACGAGTGTCAGATGTACAAAAATAGCTCTTTTTTTGCCAACATCACTTTTGAGTTCCCTAATAGCTTCTAAAAAAGGTAAACCCTCTATATCTCCGACTGTTCCGCCTATCTCAACTATCAAAATATCTTGTTTTGCTCCAGCTTTTATGATTCTTTCTTTTATTTCATTGACTATATGAGGAATTACTTGTATAGTTTTGCCAAGATAATCTCCTCTTCTTTCTCTTTCAATAACAGTTGAATACACCTGCCCCGTTGTAAAATTATTATACTTAGCCAGATTTACATCTAAAAATCGCTCATAATGCCCCAAGTCAAGATCAGTCTCAGCTCCATCAGCAGTCACAAAAACTTCTCCATGTTCGAGCGGACTCATAGTCCCAGGATCAACATTGATATAGGGATCCATTTTCAGTATAGTGACTTTGAAACCGGAATGTTTTAGCAATGTAGCTATACTTGCACTCGCTATCCCTTTTCCGAGTGAACTTAAAACTCCGCCAGTTACAAAAATATATTTTGTCTCATTACTTGACATATTTTACCTTAAAGATTTATTGACTGACCTTACGCACTTTTTTCTCGAAAAGTCCCACTTTTCGTAGCTTTAGGGGGTTATAGGGACTTTAGTCCCTACCTCTACAGGGAGCTTTGCTCATTATAGTGTGTAAGATCAGTTATTGATTTGTAATTATACTTGAAATTAAATTAAGATTTGTTTTCAATAACTATAAAAGAGTTTTTAATCTCATCTTTTATAAGAGTCGGTCGCTGGCTTTTTAAATCCATAAAAACCCAAAGAGTCTCAGCAACTGCTAAAAGTTTGTTATCTTTGGTTCTGTAAAATTCATATTTTCTTTTTGATTTTATTTTTCCTATTTCGCTTATCCAAGTTTTTACTTTAATTTCATCATTTAAAAATGCAGGAGCTTTATACTCTATAAAATGTGATTTGGCAAACCAGGTGGCACTGATTTTCTTATAAGTTTCCAAGGTTATTCCATTTGCACTTGAGTGTGCCATACCACTGTCTTGCATCCACTTGACATAATAAAAATTATTTAAATGATCATTAAAATCTATCTCATTTGTTGTAACTTTTACTTTATATTCATATACAGGTATGAGTTTTTTTTGTTTCATATATATCTCTTTGCTATTTCAATAACACCGCTAACTATAAATTGTATAGCTATGGCGCCGGTTATGAGTCCCATTAATCTTGTAACAATCCTCTCTCCGGTAATACCTACAACTTTTTTTATATAGATAGAGTTTCTAAGGGTCAAATACAATAATAACATATTTATCAAAAAAGCTATTATAAGTGAAAAAATATCTGGCATATTAACAGCTTGAGATTTAAAAACAATAATCGTAGCAAATATACCGGGTCCAAAAATGATGGGAATACCTATGGGGATTACAGCTATATTTTCATGCTCTTTGGAATCATCTTCTTCTTCTTTTGTATGATGGCTTCTTTTTTTACTGTGGCCGTTTACCATATTTACAGCCATTAAAAGTAGAACTATTCCACCCATAGCCTTTAGAGAATTTATATCTATACCAAAAAGCTTCAAAACAAAATCACCAGTAACAAGCACAATAAAAAATGCTATCATAGCCGTTATAGTTGCGACAAATGCGACTCTTCTCATTTGCATTTTTGTAATATTTTCATGCAATAAAGAAGGTATTATCGCACTGACTCCTATTGGATCAAGGATAGCAAACATTGCTACACCCTGAGACAATATCAAATTGAAAAAATGTTCCATTTAGTAGACAATCCTTTAAAGACACAAAATATATGATAGTGAAACTACAATTTAGTAGTTTCACTACATGTTTTACAGCTCAGTTTTAAGTACTGCTCCATGAGTTGCATTTGTAACGAGTATTCTGTATTGTTTAAGCCATGAACTATCTATATCTCTTAGTTTTGGTTTAAAGTTTGCTCTTCGTTTTTTTATCTCTTCTTCGCTTAGTCTTGCATTGATAGTATGGTTATCGACATCAATGTCTATAATATCACCATCTTTAAGAAGCCCTATGAGTCCACCCTCAGCTGCTTCAGGTGAAACATGTCCGACACTTACGCCATGTGTAGCACCACTAAATCTTCCATCAGTAATAAGCCCGACCTTTTCTCCAAGACCCAAACCCATTATAAGCGATGTGGGTGCTAACATTTCTTGCATACCAGGACCCCCTTTCGGTCCTTCATACCTTATAACAACTACATCACCAGCCTTTACTTTACCACTTGTTATACCTTTTAATGACTCTTCTTGCGAATCAAAACATACAGCAGTACCGCTAAATACTCTCATGCTTGGAATGACACCGGCAGTTTTCACAACTGATCCCTCTTTTGCAATATTGCCAAAGAGTATAGCCAAGCCTCCTACTTCACTGTATGGATTATTTATTTTATGGATTATGTTAGTATCAGTTATTTCACTGTTAGCTATCCTTTCTCCGATACTCTCACCTTCAATAGTTAGATTATCAAGAGCTAGTACATCATTTCCCCTTTTTGTTATCTCATGCATTACAGCACTGATGCCACCTGCTTTATTTATATCTTCCATATGTACTGTTGAAAGAGATGGAGAAATTTTGGCAATGTTGGAAACCTTTTTATTCATCTTATTTATATCAGCTAGATTAAAATCAACACCAGCTTCTTTTGCTATCGCTAACATATGCAAAACTGTGTTAGTACTCCCTCCCATAGCCATATCCACTGCAAATGCATTATTTACAGCTTTTTTATTTAAGATATTTTTGATTTTAAACTTTTCTGTTAGTTCTTTGCTTTTTGCTATCTCACAAACTCTTCTTGCCGCTCGTCTTAAAAGTTCTTCTCTCTCGGGAGTAAGAGCTAAAACAGTTCCATTGCCTTTTAAAGCAATTCCCATAGCTTCAAGTAAAGTGTTCATACTGTTAGCAGTAAACATACCACTACAACTTCCGCCTCCAGGGCATGCCGCACACTCAAGTTCTACCAATCTCTCTTC
>WFMT01000173.1 GCA_015488975.1 Campylobacteraceae bacterium
CTCAAAAAGCGGCAATGGGTAAAAACTGGAAAGTTGACATTAGTGATGAGATAGCTGAACTTGCTCTAAAAGCTGGAGTTGCTCCTTATGGAAATGCAAAAGCCAGAGCAAATGTTTGGACATTTCCTGATAAGATTCCAATGCACAGAGAACCACTTCATACTCCAAGATATGATTTGATTAAAGAGTATCCAACTTATAAAGATCAAAAGGATAAATTTAGAGTTGATACAAGATATGCATCAGTTCAAAAAACTGATTACTCTAAAGAATTTCCTCTTAACTTGGTGACAGGTAGAGTTAATACTCATAGTGGAGCAGGAATTATTGAGAGAAGTTCAAAATATCTTAATAAACATAATCCTGAAATGTATTGTAGTATTAATCCAAATCTCGCTTTAGAACACGGTATTAAAGATGGTGCAATGATGTGGATACATGCTCCAGGTGGACCAAAAGTAAAAGTGAGGGCAAGATACTCTTATTCTGTAAGTGATGATAGAATTTTCTTACCTATTCATTGGGCTGGAATTATGCAAGGGGTTAATTTGAGTGAAAACTATCCTGAGGGTACAAAGCCTTATAGTATTGGTGAGAGTGCAAATACTGTGACGAACTACGGATATGATATTGTCACACAAATCCCTGAGACAAAAGCCGGCTTATGCCGTGTAGAAAAAGCGTAGGGGGTGTGAGATGGCAAGAATGAAATTTTATTGCGATGAGAAAAGATGTATTGAGTGTGAGGGATGTACTGTTGCTTGCGAAGAGGCGAACCAGTTGCCAGTCGGTATAAGTAGACGAAAAGTTGTAACGGTCAATGAAGGTATGGAAGGAAAAGAATTTTCAGTTTCGGTTGCATGTATGCATTGTACTGATGCACCATGTGAGCAAGTATGCCCGGTTGAATGTTTTTACATAAGAGCTGATGGCATAGTCCTTCATGACAAAGAGACTTGTATAGGTTGTGGATATTGTCTATATGCATGTCCTTTCGGTGCTCCACAGTTTCCAAAAGATGGTGCATTTGGCACAAGGGGTGTTATGGATAAATGTACTATGTGTGCAGGTGGTCCTGAGCCAACTTTTTCTGATAAAGAAAGAGAGTTATACGGTGCAAATAGAATTGCTGAGGGAAGAGTGCCTATGTGCGCAGCAATTTGTTCTACAAATGCACTTGTTGTAGGTGACGCAGAAGAAGTAGCTGATATATACAGAAAGAGAGTTTTCTCTGTGGGCAAAGGTGTTATAGGTGTTCCATATGGCTGGAGTACGGCCTATAAAGGTTAAGGATATATTATGAAAAAGGCAATACTCTTTAGCCTTATGACTTTGAGTTTGTTTGCCAGAGAATTTTTTGGTAAAGTACCATTGGTTGAAAAAGCTACAATAGTTCATAATAGCGGAAGCTTATTGAACTCTCCGGAGCTTTTGCACAATATACTTCACTACCAAACTTGGGGGGAGCTTTTTGTTTACCTCCAAGTTCATTGGTTTAGAATTCTATTTTTTGGCATAACACTTGGGGTTTTAATTGTGTTCTTTTTACATTATATTATCATAGGACCGAAAAAGTTTTCAAAAGACGGTAAGAGCTTTTATGTTTATTCAGTATTCAAAAGAATTATACATTGGGTAGCGGCACTTGCTTTTGTCATTATCATTCCTACGGGTTTTATGATGATTTTTGGAAAAGAGTTCGGAGGTGGTGAGTTGGTGCTGACGGCTAGATATCTACATAGTATCGGAACTGTTATTTTTATAGTTTCGATTATTCCTATGTTTTTGATGTGGCTTATACCGATGTTGCCGACATTTGATGATATAAAGTGGATATTTATTGCAGGCGGATACTTAACTAAAAAGAAAGTTGTTGTTCCGGCAGGAGAATTTAATGCTGGGCAAAAACTTTGGTTTTGGATAGCAGTTTTAGGTGGCTTTGTTTTGATAGTCAGTGGTGCTATAATGTATTTTGAAGATTTTGATCTTACGATTTTAAGAAGTTTAAATATGGATCAAATCGACTTGTTAAGAGTTGCAGCGATTGTACATAACTTTTTAGGTATGGCAGTAACAGCACTTTTTATAACTCATTTATATATGTCTTTATTCGCTATCAAGGGTTCACTAGGTAGCATGAAAAACGGATACAAGCATGAGGATGAAGTAAAATACATGCATAGCTCATTTTATAAAAAGCTTACTGAAAAACAAGCTAAATGATATAGTTCGTGCCACTTTAATCAAACCTCCTTATATTGATAATGAGGTGGCACGACTGTTTTTTTAAAATGAAATATGCTAAAAATGCATATTAAAATAATATAATGTCATAAAGATTAATTTTAAACCCAAGAGATTAACTCCTTTATCTCTTGGGTAAAAATAAAGGAATAAAATGGAGCCGATTTTTAAAACAGAAGTTACAAAGATAAAAAATGGAAAAAGATTTACTACGATAGATGATGTGATAAGAGAAGTAAAGCTGGAATTATTTGTAAATGATGAAAAAATAGGTGCATTAATGGCAACTCCCGTTGATTTAAAAGAGTTGGCAACAGGTTATCTCATAGGTGAAAATATTATTGAAAAAGTTAAAGATATTGATAAAATAGAACTTTTTAGCGAAGATGAAAAAATATATAAAATTTATATAAATGCTAAAGTTGATAAAAAATATTTGGAAAAATTAAATACCGAAGGCGTTATAGTGAGCGGTTGCGGAAAAGGATTGAGTACTCACATATCGCCAAAAGAAATTGAGGCAAAAGTTATAAGAAGTGATTTAAATATAGAGGCGGAATTGTTATTTGAGCAAATGGCAGAGTTTTATAAACAGTGTCCTTTGTATGAAAAAACAGGCTGTGTTCATACTGCAAAATTGTATTTTGATGAAGAAAATTATTTTATAGGTGAAGATATAGCACAACATAATACTATAGACAAAGCGATAGGCAAAGCTTTGCTTTTTGATTTTAACCCCGAAAAAGGGTTTTTGATGGTTAGTGGAAGGCTTAGTTCCGAAATGGTGGCAAAAGCTGTCATGCACCAAATCCCTATACTTGCCTCAAGAACAGCTTCAACTTGCAGAGGTATCAATATTGCCGATAAATTCGGTTTGACACTTATCGGTTTTGTAAGAGGAAATAGTATGAATATATATAGAAATCCAAAGAGGATAATATAATGGATTTATCTGATATGATAAAAAAGTATTTAAACAGTGAGGGAAAACTTACTTGTGCAGATGCTTATAAAATCTCAGCAAAAACGAAAATACCAATTGGCAAAGTTGGGAATAAAGCCAAAGAGATGAATATTCGTATCAGCGAATGCGGGCTTGGCCAATTTGGAAAATTGGAAAAAGGCGAATATTCCAAAGAAGCTTACGAGCGTTTAAAACCATTTTTAAATGAAGGCAATAAACTCACTTGCAAAGACGCAAGAGGAGTTGCGGGCGGCATTGGTCTTAAGGCAATAAGAGGAACTTTGGAAAATAAGAATATAGATGTAACCTTTTGTGAACTCGGTTGTTTTAAAGAAAAAAAAAGAACAAGACTCTATATAAAAACAAAAACTTGGATGGAAAATCAAAGAAAAGAGTTGCTTTTTGGAAAAGGAAAAACAGAAGTTCTATTGGAGATACAAAGGACCGGTTCCATATCAAAAGCGGCAGAAAATTTGGGCATGAATTATAAAAAAGCTTGGTCTCATATAAAATTATTACAAAATAACTTGGATGATATTTTGGTTGAAACTCAAAAAGGTGGTGGAGAGAGTGGAGGAACTTGGTTGACTCCAAAAGCCAATGAATATATAGACAAATACAAACAACTTCAAAGCGAAATAGAAGAATTTGCAAATAAAAGATTTAAAGAATTATTTCTAAAACCAAGAAACAAAGAGTGGAAGTTTGATAAGAAAGATGAAAAAAGATAAAATTGTGAAAAAATTTAAGGATTTATAATGCAAATAAAAAAATTGGATATTTTATCTTTCACAGATGCTTACAAAACTTCATTAGATAGTGTAGTTTGTTCACTTGGTGACGAGACTGTCAATTTAGAAGATTTATTGGGTAGAGTGCTATCTGAAGATTTGATAGTTAGCAAAAATGTACCCTCTTTTAACAACTCAGCACTTGATGGATTTGCATTTAAAAGTAGCGATGTTGGCAAAAAGCTGAAGATAACAGAAACAATTTTTGCAGGAGATGAGCCAAAAGAGATATTAAAAAACGGTGAATGTTATAAAATAATGACAGGTGCTAAAGTGCCAAATAATGCAGATACTGTTGTAGCTATTGAAAATTGTATAGAAGTTAGCGAAGAGTTTGTGACAATCCCAAAAAATGTAAAAAAAGGAAATGCTTTAAGACTTAAAGGTGAAGAGTTAAATGTGGGAGAAATATTATTTGAAAAAGGTGAAATGATTGATTTTTCACATATTGCTTTACTTTCAGCTCAGGGCAAAAGTACGGTAAGAGTATATAAAAAACTTTCTATCGCAGTTGTGTCAACAGGGAATGAGCTCAAAGAGCCTTGGGAAGAAGCAAGTGAAGATGAGATATATAATGCCAACTCTTTTGCAATTATAGCTTTACTTAAAAAATATAATTTCAACCCGGATTATATAGGTGTAATACCTGATGATTTGGAAAAAACAGTAGAATTTATTTCAAAGTTAAAAAGTTATGATGTTATTATAACAACAGGCGGTATCAGCATGGGTGATGCTGATTTTTTAGAAGAAGCCTTTTTAAGAAATAATCTTGAGAGTTTTTTTCATGGCGTAAATGTAAAACCAGGACGACCAACTATGATGGGCGTAATGGGAAAAAGTTTTGTTATGGCAATGCCTGGTAACCCTTTGACAACATTGTTGAATGTTTTTATTTTATCAATTCCACCCCTTTTAAAACTTCAAGGTTCAAGGAGGTATTTTCATGATTTTATAGAGGTAAAGAATAAAAAAGAGTTTAGAGCTAAGCAAGGTAGATCTGAGATTGTGCTTGGGGTTTTAAAGGGTGGAGAGTTTTTAGTAACAAGAGATAACAAAGTTGGCTCTGGTATGTTAAAGCCACTTTGGGAGAGTAATGCTATTTCTGTAATAGGCGAAGATATGGGCATCATTAAAAAAGGAGAAATTTTGAAAATTATACCTTTTACCCCAATCTTTAGTAAATATTTTGAAAATTTCTTAAATTAAAAGGAAAAAAATGAAGAAGATTTTATTGGCTATTTGTCTGATTGTATCATTAGGTTTTGCACAAAAAACTATCATGATTTTTCATGCAGGAAGTTTGAGTGTTCCATTTTTGGCAATGAAAAAAGCATTTGAGGCTAAATATCCTGAATATAAGGTTGTTTTGGAAGCAGCCGGAAGCAGGGCAAGTGCCAGGAAGATAACTGACATACATTTACCCGCGGATGTCATGGCGAGTGCAGCATATAAAGTTATAGATAACTTACTTATTCCAAAATATGCAAAATTTGATGCTCATTTCGCAACTAATGAGATGGTTATCGCTTATACTTCCCGCTCTAAATATGCAAATAAAATAAATTCTAACAATTGGCCGGAAATACTTTTGAAAAAAGGTGTGAAGATAGGACATTCAAATCCAAACTTGGATCCTTGCGGGTATAGAACGATGCTTGTTATCAAACTTGCTGGTATTTATTATAAAAAACCAAATCTTTTTAAAAATCTTTTAGGATACGGCAATACTTACAAAGCAACAGATGAAAATAGAAATAAAGTTGTTGTAAGACCAAAAGAGACTGATTTATTAGGACTATTGGAGGCTGGAGCTTATGATTATCTTTTTATTTACAAATCTGTAGCAGTTCAACATAAGTTAAAATACATTGAACTACCAAATAAAATAAGTTTAAAAAGTAAAAAATATAGTAAATATTATAAAAAAGTAGAATTTAAAGTAACAGGAAAGAAACCAGGAACTTGGATACTAAAAAAAGGTGCTCCGATGGTTTATGGTATCACTGTTGTTCAAAACAAAAAAGAAAATTTACCAAGAGATAAAGCCGGTGCAGTCAAATTTGTCAATTTTGTATTATCTGCCAAAGGGCAAGCTATCATGAAGCAAAACGGACAAGGTGCTATCAATCCCCCGGTAATAACAGGCGATGACAGCATACTTGGTAGATAATGTTAAAAGTTAAAGATTTATTTTTAAGAAAAGAGAGTTTTATGTTGCAAAAACTCTCTTTTGAAGTTAGCAAAAACTCTTATTTTGTTATTTTAGGAAAGACAGGAAGCGGTAAAACTATGCTTTTGGAATCACTTGCTGGTATTCAAAAAGTTGAGGGCAATATATATTGTGATGAAAAAGAAATAACTAACTTGCCACCGGAAGAGAGGGATTTTGGTTTTGTATATCAGGATTTTGTCCTTTTCCCAAATATGAGCGTGAGGGATAATATAATTTTTAGTGCAAAATATAAAAAAATTGAAAATAAAGATGAATTGCTTTATGACATAGTGGAATTTTTACAAATTGAAAATATTTTGGATAGAAATATAAAGCATTTAAGCGGCGGAGAAAAACAAAGAGTAGCTATGGCAAGAGCTATATTTTCAAGACCTAAACTTTTATTGTTAGATGAGCCTTTAAGTGCCGTTGATCCTACTTTTAGAAATTCTATCATGAAGTCACTAAAAGATATAGTTAAAAGGTATAATACGACTATCATACATGTGACACATAACTTTAGAGAAGCTTCATACTTAGCTGACGAAATAGCGGTTATGATAGATGGCAGAATTTTGCAAATCGGAAAAACCGATGAAGTCTTAAATAAACCGAACAATTTGGAAGTTGCCAAATTCCTTGGATTTAAAAATATATTTGAAAGCTCGTTTTTAGGATTTAATCAAAAGGATAGATTTTTTTCTGTTGACCCCAATAAAATACTTTTTTCATATAGAAAAGAAGACAAAGAGTATTGTTTTGCTTGTGAGATAGAAAAAGTGATGGGTATAACAGATCATTATAAAGTATTTGCAAAAGTTAAAGAGAAAATATTTTTTGCAAAAATTCCTAAAAATATGTTTGATAAGCTTGAACTTAAAGAAGCAAAAAAGTGTTTTATGTGTATTGATAAAAAGGATGTGGTATTTATATGATAAAAGATAAAGGTTTTTTACTAATTTTTGTATTTTTAAGTTCAATCATAGTATTATTTTTAATGGTACCATTAATTAAACTTTTTGTTAGTGTTGGAATGTATCATATTGTGAATACTTTGCAAGAAAAAGAGGTTTACAAAAGTATATTTTTAACTCTTAGAGCTGCTTTTTATGCAGTTATATTTGTTTGTTTTACGGGAATTCCTTTGGCATATTTAATAGCAAGATATGATTTTTGGGGTAAGTCATTTTTTGAGTCATTGCTGGATATTCCTGTTATGGTTCCTCATACAGCAGCCGGTATCGCTCTTCTTATAGCTTTCAGTAATGGCTATGTCGGAGAATTTTTTAAATTTCTTCATATTGAATTTATTGATACTGTAACTGGTATTGTAAGTGCCATGATGTTTCTTTCTGCTCCGTTTTTGATAAATGGTGCGAAAGAGGGATTTAAAAAAATAGATGTAAAGTATGAAAATGTTGCGAGAACGCTTGGTGCAAGTAGAATGAGTGTTTTTTTTAGTATAGCTTTGCCAAATGCAAAAAATGACATAATAAATGGAGCTCTAATGATGTGGAGCAGGGGTTTGGGAGAGTTTGGAGCGGTGGTTATCATAGCTTATCATCCTATGGTTGCTCCGGTTTTAATCTATGATAGATTTAATAATTTCGGTTTAAATTATTCAGCCCCGGTTGCAGCTGCTATGATACTTATTTCCATTAGTATATTTCTAGCCGCAAGATTTATTAATAATAGATTAAATTATGATTAACTGATTTTATACATTATATTATATCCTATGCAAATAAGAAAAAGGTATTTTTTAGTTATGCTAAAATAAAACCGTCTCACACTGTTACTCTTTAAAACTAATATAGTATTGAACATCTGTAGCTTATCCTTTAAAATTAAATTTTTTTGAAATTCAATTTTAAACTATTTTATTGTATATTGTCAAGCCATGTTACATTATAATAAATATTTATATAATAAATGAGTATAAACTAGATATTGTTATTATAATTTATTATATAAGGAGATTTATGTACAGTTTTTGGGAAATTATGATTTTTGGAATAATTTTGATTGTTTTTGTAGGATTTTTTCTATTTAGACTTCTATCAATGACTGGTCATATGAGTATAAGGCATAAAGTTATTTATTGTCCAGATTGTAAACTTAAAGCGCCACTTTTAAGAAAAGCAAAAAATTTTAGGGAATTGTTTTTTGGAGGCTGGACATGTAAAAAGTGTGGTTGTGAATTTGACAGATACGGTAATAAGATTATATAGGATAAATAAGATGGATATGCAAAAAGATTATTTTAAACATAAGGCTGAGAAGTATGAACAAGAAGTGGCAAGAACTAATAATGTACAAAATATTGCAAATAAAATAACCAATGAAATAGATTATACAAAAAATATGGAAATATTGGATTTTGGCTCAGGAACAGGATTGCTTTTATCTGCTGTGGCGCCTTTTGTAAAGAAGATAACAGCTATAGATATATCAGAATCAATGAATAAAGTTTTGCAGAATAAGAGTCAAGATATAAAATGTGATATAGAAATACTAAAACATGACTTGACAAAAAGTACAATAAATAGAAAATTTGACGGTATTATTTCATCTATGACTATTCACCATGTTGAAGATGTTGGGGCATTGTTTGAAATTTTTTATGATATGCTAAATATTGAAGGAAGTATTGCTATAGCCGATTTGGACTTGGAAGATGGCAGTTTTCATAAAGAAGATACCGGAGTTTTTCATTTTGGTTTTGATAGAAATGAATTTTTAGATATAGCCAAAAAAGCAGGTTTTAAGAATCTAAAAATACAAACAGCAAGTATTGTTAAAAAACCTTATGGAGAGTATTCTGTATTTTTATTGACTGGAAAAAAATAAATAAGGCAAAGATATGAAGAAAGAATTATTGGTTCTTTGGACTACAGACGATATAGAATCAGCAAAAAGTATGGTACTACTGTATACTTTAAATGCTAAAAAAAAGGCTTGGATGGATGAAGTGACTTTACTCATCTGGGGTGCATCTCAACTTTTGACAACAACAGATAAAGATATACAAAACATGATAAAAGAGATTAAAGATGCAGGAGTTAAAGTCGTAGCTTGTAAAAAATGTGCCCAAGAACAAGGAACAGAATTAGGCTTATCAAAATGTGGGATAAATGTTTTTTTTACAGGCGAGTTACTCTCAAATTGGCTACTTGAAAAAAAACCTTTTTTATCAGTTTAAATTTTTATTTACTATTGAGGAGTATAATGCTTTAAAATCATAAGGTATATTATGGAAAATGATGTAAACGATTTTTCAATTTTTGAAGAAATTTGGCATGCTATCTCACATGGCTTTGGACTGTTGTTGAGCACTTTCGGATTTGGTGCTCTTGTTACGATGTCTGCATATAGTGGAAGTGTCGCAAAAGTTCTCACGAGTACTGTTTTTGGAATAGGACTTATTGTTATGTACGGTTTTTCTACTCTTTATCATGCCGTTCCTCAGCGTAAACCAAAATTGCTCTTGCAAACATTAGATCATATTTCAATCTATATTTTAATAGCAAGCACCTATACTCCGGTTGTAATACTTGGCGTTGAAGGAGTATTCGGGTGGATACTTTTTGGTGTTATTTGGGGATTAGCAGCTTTGGGAATATCTTTAAATATTTTTTTTCCTCATAAGTTTGAAATTTTCTCACTTGTGTTATATGCGACTATGGGTTGGCTTATTGTAGTTGCGGTAGGACCTTTTGTTGAACATGTCGGATGGTTACCAATGATTTTTTTATTTGTTGGAGGCGTTATATATACGCTTGGTATATTTTTTTATGCTAAAAGATCTATAAAATTAAACCATGCTTTATGGCATTTGTTTGTATTGGGAGGTAGTATTTTTCACTATTTTACTGTTTTTTTATTGGTTAAGTAAAATATTATATATATAGTTATATAATCATAAATCAATGTGCCAAGATCTAAGGTTTAGATATACAAAAATTGAGCATAACTTACAATTTTTTACAATCACACAGGCATAAATAACAAAATATTATAAAGGATGAGCTTTGCAAGAATTAAATAATGAAGCAAAACTGACAAAGTATGTAAAAGCAGCAGGTTGAGCCGCCAAATTAGCTCCGGGCGAGCTTACACTTGCAATTGGTGATTTAACCTGCGAAGATGAAAATGTACTTATCGATTTAAACAGCAATGAAGATGCTGCTGTATATAAAATAGATGATTCAAAAGCAATAGTACAAAGCGTTGATATTATCACTCCTGTAGTTGATGATCCTTTTTATTATGGTCAGATTGCCGCTGCAAATTCTCTGAGCGATATATTTGCTATGGGTGCAAAAGTTGTAACTGCTATGAATATAGTTGGATTTGATGGATGTCACCACAACTATGATGTTTTAAAAGAGATACTAAAAGGAGGGGAAGAGAAAGTAAAAGAAGCAGGAGGCTCTGTAGTGGGTGGGCATACGATAGAAACACCTGAAATGCTCTATGGTCTAAGTGCAACAGGTGTGCTAAATCCAGATAAAATATATAGAAATAATACCCCTAAAATAGGTGATGTTATCATACTAACTAAACCTCTTGGAATGGGTATTTTAACTACTGCTATAAAAGCTGATATGCTTGATAATGAAATAGTAAAGAAAGTTATTCGTATTTTATCTCAATTAAATTATAAGGCTTCTTTAGCTATGCAAGACTTTGAAGTGAGTGCATGTACTGATGTGACAGGGTTTGGACTTTTGGGACATTGCTTGGAAATGACAAATGATAATGTGACTATTAAGTTTTCCAGAAACAGTATCCCTGTTTTGGAAGAATCAAGATTGATGGCTGCTATGGGGATGATACCGGGAGGAACTTATAAAAATAAAAAATTTTTAAGTGATAAAGTTGATATAAAAAATATGATTGATGACGATATTCTCTTTTTTGACGCACAAACATCAGGAGGATTTCTCATAGCAGTTTCTCAAGAAGACGCCCCTCTTCTTTTAAAAAGATTGAAAGAAGAAGGATATGAATACAGTGCTATTGTAGCAGAAGTATGCGAGAAAGAAGAGAAATCAATAATGGTGCAAAAATGAAATTAGAAATTCCGAATTTTAAGAATATAGATATAAAAAATATAGTTTTTGATTATAATGGAACTTTGGCAAAAGATGGGTATTTGGATCTAAAAATACAGGAAAAACTTTTTGAAATTTGCGAGTTATACAATGTTTTTGTTGTAACTGCCGATACTTTTGGTACCGTCAAAAACCAATTAAAAGATTTTGATCTTAAGGTATTTGTCTTGAGTAGCGAGGATCATTTAAATGAAAAAGCACAATTTGTAAAAAAAATTGGCAGCAACGAGACTGTATCTTTTGGAAATGGTAATAATGATGAAGAAATGCTAAAAAATACAGCTATATCCATCTCTGTAATAGGAGAAGAAGGATGTTCAAAAAAAGCCCTTTTAGCCTGTGATATAGTATGTAAAGATATTTTAACTGCTATGGATTTGCTTTTAAATAAAAAGAGATTAATAGCTACATTAAGGCAATAAAATAATATTGTAGTATAATTTAAATAATTTTTGTATTTTTTGCAAGGAGGTATTAGCATGAAATTGGCTATAGCTATCATAGCACTTGGTATCACAACTATAGTATTTAATTATATCGATATTTCCTTGGTTGCTGATATTTTTTTAAGCACCATTTTGTATTATGCTATATATTATACTTTAAAAAGATGGCTTGATTTATAAACTGACCTTACGCACCTTATACCATTCTTGATGAGCATTAAAGCATTCCACTCTGAGGCAAAAAGTTGAAGAGCTTTCCTGTTGGTAACTTGAAACTTTTTAGCGAAGTCAAGGGAGTGCTTTAATGTTCACCCGAAAGGCAAACAAATAAGGCATTATCTGACTTCGTTAGATTTTTTCACCTTATCTACGGATAGGCTTTCAAAAATCTGCCTTGCATCTAATACCTTCTTTGTTTGTCAAGAATGGCATAAGGTGCATAAGGTCAGTCGCCACCTTAAAACCCTCTTAAAATCTTAATATTTTCATAAAAAATATAACCAATATTATAATCTCAACATTATAACCAAATTTTTATTATTTTATTGAAATTTCTATTTCACTCCGCAAGCCCTTCTATATATTTCACTGCTATATTTTTGATTGTTTTTATATAAAGAGTGAGCTATTATTATCATTTTTCTCATTACAGCTATTTGAGCTTGGATTGTTTGTTTGCCATTGGCTTTTAGTCTATCGTAAAATAGTTTCATCTCTTCGTTATATCGAATTGATGTCATAGTTCCCATAAACAATACTCCTCTATATAGTTTAGACCCAGCCTTTGATATCTTTACTCGTCTGTGAATACTGCTGCCAGAATCATATCTAGTAGGATCAAGTCCGGCTAGAGATACCAATTGTCTCTTATTGGCATCAGGATATTTTAAAAACGTATACAAAAGCACAATAGCCCCCAATTCTCCTACTCCTATGATAGATTTTATATTATCATAATCATTTTGCAAATCTTTATCATTTAAGATAATATTTTTAATTTTAGTAAGTAAATGAGGTCAGGTGATAGTACTATCACTATCACCTGACCCTGTAAATACTATAAATATCCTCATCACTATCCTCAAAAACTAGATCATTCCAAGCTTTTTTATAAAGCTTTTTAAGTTTAGAAATAAGCTTCTTTATGCCATCAAATGTATTTTTTATCTCATAGTCTAAATGAGATATGGGAATATAGACAGATATAGTTTCTTTTGATACATCTAAGCCTATGCTAACTTGTTTTGGTGTATAAAGAACCTCCTGAGTGTTTATAGCATTTAAGAGAGTTCGGTAGGGCAGGATTGTTATCCTGCTTGATTATTGCAAAAGCAATATCAGTTCTTTTTGCACATATTTCAGTCTAATGATATACGATCTAATTTTAACTTTTTATTACTATTTATTGTAAAAAGATATAAAAACCGATCTGGTCGCCACTCGGGATTATAGTGCAACTATTTGACTGACCCACAAGATAGACACTCTTTAAGTTTGAGGCTTAAAAAGAACCGCTTTAGGGATTGAACAATATGTTACCCTATCTAATCTCTAGCAGAATTATACTGTTTTTCTGCTTGATGGTATGATAC
>WFMT01000174.1 GCA_015488975.1 Campylobacteraceae bacterium
ACAGATATTTATACTATAAAAAACTTATCTTAATAAATCAAGATAAAATAAATTATTTAAAAGAAAAAATTCCAAAATGGAAAAAAGAGTTATATGATAAAATTTTTAAAATCTTTTTCAATGTAAACATAGCCAAATCAAATATAAAATATTTTCAAACCAAAATTATAACTGCTGACAAAAATATAGAAAAATTAAATATCGATATAGAGAAATGGAAAATTCTCAATAACCAAAAAAATATACTTTTTCTTAAAAATAGCATCAAAAATATTATACAAATTAAAGAACAAAATTATCATTTTCTGGCAAAAAATTATTTGATTTTATTTTTACATGATATTAAATATAAAGACAAAGGTGCATTTAAAATTGAGCATCTAATCTTAAAATACATTAAACTATATAATAAAAAATATAATATACCATATAAAATAATTTTAAATTATTTTGAAAAATCACGCTTTGGGAATATACAACTTTTTATAAACAAAACATCTGATGAAATAAAATTATTTTTTGTAAAAACATGGGACATACTTAATGATCCTCTGTTTAAAATAGCAAAAAAGAATATTTCATTAATAAACTTTTTTATTTTTATTTTTATACTGATATTTGGGGGGCTAATAGGAAAATATTATAAAAAAAGTATATCTCAACTAGAAAACAAATACAATATAAATAACTCTACGATTACTATTATAACAAATATTGGCTACTATCTTATACTAATAATGTCATTTTTGATAGCCCTGAAATCAATGGGCTTAGATCTTAGCTCTTTTACTCTAATAGCCGGTGCATTATCTATAGGAGTAGGTTTTGGCCTTCAAAATATCGTTTCAAATTTTGTCTCGGGACTTATTATAATGTTTGAAAAAAGTATTAAAATAGGTGACTTTATGCAGATAGACAATGATACAAGAGGCTCAGTCGTAGACATAAGAATGAGATCTATAACCATAAGAACAAATGATAATATTGATCTTATCGTACCAAATCAAAACTTTATCCAAAATACAGTAACAAACTGGACTCTAAATGACAAATCAAGAAGATTTAGAGTACCTTTTGGAGTTAGTTATGGCACAAGTGTTGAAGATGTTGAAAAAGTGATATTGGGGGCACTAAAACTATCTACAATACCTCACTATAAAATAGGTGACAAAAAACCATTGATTGTTTTTACAGGATTAGGCAATAGCAGTATTGATTTTGAATTATTTGTTTGGGTAAGAGATGATTTAACTTTAAGACCAAAGAGAACTACCTCTGAATTTTTGAAAATGATTTATAAAGCATTAAATGAGGCTAATATAACAATGCCATTTCCACAAAGGGACTTATACATAAAAGAGATGCCCTCACAAAATCAGAAAAATATTAATAACTAACCTTATGCACTAAAGCTGCGAAAAGTAGGACTTTTCGAGAAAAAAGTGTATAAGGCCAGTTAATTAATCTATCTTTGCCCGTTTATTTTAATATCTAATTTTTGCGCAACTTGTGCTATCGGATAAGAAGTTGGTGCTGATGTTAAAAGTGGATGAGTGGCTACTTGCAAATTTATAAGTGCATAGATACTAACACGATTTTCAATAGCTACTCCTATAACATTAATCATCTCTCCCACATCAATACCACCGATAATCTGAGCTCCCACAACAACTCCACTTCGCTTCATGCAAATCAATTTAATCGTCTGTTTTCTTGAATTTGGAAGCTTGTTTGGATGTTTATCATCAACTACAACAGTAGCTACCTCGATATCCAAACCCTCTTTTTGTGCCATCTCCTGTGTAACTCCGGCTGATGCAAAGCAAGTATCACCGATAACGGTTGAAAAGATTGCAATAGTTCCAGAAAAAGTTTTGGAATATTTGATACTGTATAATGCACTTACAGCTGTTCTAGCCTCCGCCGAAGCAGTTGAAGCAAGCATAATCCCTGTAGTTCGTTTTGTAACAAAATCTCGTTTTTGGGCACAATCTCCAACAGCAAAAACATCATTTTTAACTGTTCTCATATACTCATCTACATATATAAAATCACTTCTTAAAGAGATGCCCGTATCTTTTGCAAACTTAGTATCTGGTGCATAACCTATGGCAACAACAAGTGCATCACATTTTATCTCTTCACCATTATCGGTTAATATAGAAGAAACTCTACCGTTAATATCTCTTATCTCTTTTAAATGAGCTTTATAATGATTTATATCATCTTTTAAAATTATCTTCTCTATCAACTCTTTAAATTCACTATCAAATGCCTTTCCCAACAACTGCTTACCCACAAGTGAAATTGTTTTACCTTTTTCATAAAGCTCTAACGCCACTTCAAGACCTATAAAACCTGTTCCTATAATTGTTATATTTTGTGCAGATTCCAAATCTTTATATGTAACTTCAAGCTCTTTTGGATTTTTTGATATATAGTGCACACCTTTAATATCACTATGGGGAACTTTCTTCGGAGTAGAGCCTGTTGCAATGATAAGTTTGTCGTATTTTATAATCTCCCCTGATGCAAAGATCACTGTTTTATCATCATAATTTGCGTCAACTGCGCTGTCTATCAATAACTCTATCCCACTTTTTAAAGCCATTTTGCCACAAGGCACAAAATCATCTTCAAGAGAGTCGAGTTTATTTCCAAATATATACGGAATCCCACAAGGTACAACATTTTCTTCAGTACTCTTGACAACAATTACCTTTTTATCAGGGTAATAAGCTCTACTTGACATTGATGAAACTATCCCAGCCGGTCCGCCACCTATAACTAATATATCACATTCTTTCATTTTTTACTCCTAATACCTGTATGTTGTAAGTGCCTGCATATATGAATTTCTCTCAAAGACAGAAGGATTGTCGGTATGTTTCAATGAAATACTTCCTATCATTTGAGAAATTGATTCATACTCTTTTTCTATCATCCAATTTTTTATATACATTAACATTTTCTCTATTTCACTTATTCCTTTTTGCAGTAAAAC
>WFMT01000175.1 GCA_015488975.1 Campylobacteraceae bacterium
GCAATAGCAAATGCGTAGAATAGATCAAAAACCCTGTTATTACCGTAAAGATATTGTTTATTTCTATTTTGCTTTTTTCCAAGAGTAGCAATTAAATCTATATGTTTGTTTTTAAAAATATCATTATTTTTATCGATTGTTAAATTTTTTACAAAAATTATTTTTTTTCTCAATATCTTTTGATACAGTTTCAAATAATTTGTTAAAAAATCAAAAATTTGGGAAAACTCATTTTTATTAGCAGTCGCCCAATCTTTTTTTAAATAAACCTTTATACTTTTTTTACTGTTTAGGTAATTATTTTCTTGTTTATTTAAAAAGCCGTAGGAATAATCCGAGGCATTTGCTATATTTGCATATATGGTAAGTATAACAGTTAATAAAAATATTTTTTTTAAGATATGCATACCTTTATTTTTCCTGACTTTTTTCAAGTTTTTTTGCTTTACATAAAGCTTTATCAGCTTTTTTTATAATATCTTTTATATTATCATCTGATTTGCACTGCGTAATACCAAAGCTAATACTTTGCTTTGTAAGTTCATAAAAACTATATAATTTTATCTTCTTTTTTAAATATTCAGCAAGTATTGAAGCATTAGATTTATCAGTTTCCGGTAAGATGATTATGAACTCTTCTTCTGCCCATCTCCCTGCTACATCCTCAACCCTTAATCCAGATAAAATAATATTGGCAAACTTCATAAAAAATTGATTTCTTCTTGAGTATTCAAATGTATTGTTTATCTTTTTAAAATCATCAATGCTGATAAGGATAATTGAAAAAAAAGCACCGAATCTACTGTTCCTATTTTTTTCACTTGATAGTACTTCATTTATTTTGTATCTATTGTTTAGTCCAGTTAGTTTATCAATGGTACCCATTTTTAAAAATTGTTTAGTATTTTTATTATTTGTTATCTTGTTGGCAAAAATTTCTAATTTTTGTAGAATTAAAGATGTATTTACAACAGGCTTATTTATAAAAGTATCAATTTTTATATCTACTGCTTTTTCTAAGATATTTGTATCTTTGTAAGCAGATATAAGTATAATAGGTGTATCAAGATTGCCTTTTTTGATTATTTTTGACATTTCAAGACCATTTAATATGGGCATATTTACATCAGCTATGATGATATCTGGTTTATAACTGTAAAAGATTTCTAACCCTTCTATGCCGTCTTTGGCAAGATATAAGTTTTTGATATTATCTTGCATAAAAAAATCAAAACTTTGTCGTAAGTCAATATTATCATCAACAAAAAGTATACTCATATCTCTTAAGTTCATTTTTCCTCTAATATTTTACTATTTAAAAATCTATTATACTATGTTATTATAAGAAAAATATGGGTAAAATGTGAAGATTCTATTTTTTTGGAGTTTTGTATTGAAAAAAAATCAAATATTACTTATAGAAGATGATACAGAAAGTGCCGTTTATTTACAGGAATTTTTAAATGAAAGAGGCTTAAGTACAGATATATTTACAACAATTACAGATGCAATATTTAGAATTAAATTTAACAATTACAGCTTAATATTATTGGATCTAAATCTTCCTGATTATGAAGGTTATGAGATATTGAAGTTTTTAAATTCAGAAAAATTTAATATTCCTGTTATAGTTACCAGTGGATATGCAGATACTCAGACAAAGATAAAAACTTTTAGATTTGGTGCGAGTGATTATCTTGTAAAACCTATTGACCCTGTAGAATTGGAAGCTAGAATATGGGTGCATTTAGGTAAAAGTACAAATATTAAACAATTTTCATCAAATAGTATGTTTAAAATCGATAGCAAGTTGATTTATTTTAAAGATAAACTTTTGAAATTGACCAGAATAGAGTTTAAAATACTAAAAATTATTATTGAAAGTCCAAACCAAATAGTCTATAGAGAAGATTTATACAAAGTGCTCTCCCCTAAAAGCAACCACAGGACACTTGACGGACATATAAAAAATATAAGAAAAAAGATAAAGATTATCGACTCTGAAAGTGAAGATATAATTCTTACTGAATATGGCTTAGGCTACCGACTCAATGTATAAATTTACTTTTTAGCCCAAAAATTATCTCTTTTATATCATCATCTCCTACTATTTCGCTGACCAAACAGGCTCTTTTGGCTCCTGTTTTTATGATTTTATCTATATTATGTTTTTTTATGCCTCCTATGGCAATAAACGGTATGGTTATATTGTTTACCACAAATTCCAAATACTCCAACCCTACAGGCTCTCTATCTTTGGTTGTTGTTTTAAAAATGGGTCCCACTCCTATATAATCAGCTCCATCTTTTTGGGCTTCTATAGCCTCTTTTGGGGCATGAGTTGATACTCCTATGATTTTATCTCCTATTATCTTTCTAACATCGCGTATATCCATGTCATCCTGCCCTACATGTACGCCGTCAGCATCAACAAGCATAGCTATATCAACATGGTCATTGACTATAAAAACAACTCCGCTATCTTTACAAATTTTCGCTATTTCTTTGGCTTCTTTTGCTTTTTCTTTAATGCTTTTATTTTTATCTCTGTATTGAATAATCTTTATACCGCCTTTTATCATTTCTCTTATACATTCAATATTGCTTTTACCC
>WFMT01000176.1 GCA_015488975.1 Campylobacteraceae bacterium
GGCATAAGTCCAAAAATATTTTTTTCTTTATTACATATTCCGGCAATCGAATCAACTGAACCATTTGGATTTGACTCTACACCAAATGCATCGCAATATTTTAACAGTACTTGCTCATTATCATACAAACCCTTCAACTCCTCCTGTGATACATAATAATTACCCGCAGCATGAGCAATAGGCACATTTAGGATATCGCCTTCATTTAATTTTGAAAGAAATTTGTTATTTTTATTGATTACTTTCAAATGATGAAAATCTGAAATAAAATGTACATTTTCATTTTTCCTCATTGCACCCTGAAGCAATGATAATTCCAATAGTATTTGAAAACCGTTACATATTCCAAGGATTCTACCACCATTTTTGGCAAATTTTACAACCGCATCCATAACTGTAGAAAATTTTGCTATCGCGCCACTTCTTAAATAATCGCCATAACTAAACCCACCTGGTAAAACTAAAAGGTCAACATCTCTTGGTAAAGATTTTTCCTTATGCCAAATCATGCTAACAGTGGCATCAAGCTTTTCAAAAGCATATTTGGTATCAAACTCACAATTTGTCCCGGGAAATACGATAACACTCACATTCATTCTTTTTACCCTCTTTGTAAAAAAGTTTTATTTATCAGCAAAAAGATAAAGTAGTAAGAATTTTTATCAAAACTTTTAGATAACTTTCTCAATCAATCATCTCCAAGTATAATTTCATAATCTTCAATAACAGTATTTGCAAGCAACTCTTCACTCATTTTACTAACCATATTTTTTATTTCTATCGGATTGTCGTTATCTATATCTAAAATAATTTGTTTTCCTATCCTAACATTTCTAACTTCATCAAAAGATAAAGATTTAAGAGCATGAAATACTGTCTTACCCTGTGGATCAAGAACTCCCTTTTTCAAACCTATATTTACTTTTACTTTCACACATACTCCTTTAGGTTATAAACTGACATTGCGCAACTATATCACATCATCAGTGAGTTTTAAAGTGTATGAGTGCAAGGCGGTTTTGCTTTGGCATAGCCTAAGCTATAGTGAAGTGAAACCAACGAAGCAATCGTACGCTTTAAAACTCACCTGAAGGGCGTTATAGAATGTGGCATTCTACTTCGTTAGAAACTTACCACCATAGCTACGGCTATGCCGAAAACTTTCTGCCTCGTATTATACCACATTCTATAACGCTGATGATGTGATATAGTTGCGTAAGGTCAGTTATAAATCAATTATTATCCAAAATTCTCGCCAATACCTCTTCATAGGCAACTTTAACATTTCCTATACCTTCTCTAAATCTATCTTTATCTAATTTTTCATTGGTATTTATATCCCAAAATCTACAACTATCAGGACTTATTTCGTCTGATAACAAAATATTCCCGTCCTTGTCTTTACCGAATTCTACTTTAAAATCTACAAGATTTAATCCCTTGTCTTTAAAAAAACTTTTTAAAATTGTATTAATTTTCTTTGCTTCATTTTTGAGTACTTCCAATTCATCTTTGCTGGCAATGTTAAGTAAGGTGCAATGTTCGTCATTTAGCAAAGGATCTCCAAGATCATCATCTTTAAAATATAATTCAAGAAGAGAAAAAGGCAATACAGTCCCATCTTTTATATTTAATCTTTTAGTTAGAGATCCAGTTGCTATATTTCTAACAACAACTTCCAGTGGTATTATATCTACCTTTTTAACCAATTGTTCATTATCACTGATTGTCTCAACCAAATGAGTTTTTATACCATTTTTTTCCAATAATTTAAAAAGTTCAGTACTGATTTTACAATTTAATGCACCCTTCCCTTTTTCGCTACCTTTTTTTTGTGCGTTAAATGCGGTCAAATCATCTTTAAATTCAGATATTAAAAGATTTTCATCTGCTGTTTTGAATAATCTTTTTCCTTTTCCCTCATATAATAATTCTTTTTTTTTCATTGTTTGCCTTCTATATCTAAAACTTTTATGATATCTCTTGCGGTTTTTAATTGTAAATCTTTATACAATTGGGTTTTTGTTATTATGCTTTTTGTCTCTTTTTTACCTGATACTTTAACTACTTTTCTTTCTTTTTTTGAAATCGTTTTCTCCAGCTCACTTTTTAAGTGTTTTTTAAGCTCTACTTCTTTTAATATAAATTCATTCTTTTTACCAGGTACAGCTCCTGGATAGACTGTAACATCAGGTGTAACGCCTACAGACTGAATTGTTCTGCCACTTGGTAAATAATATCTTGCTATTGTCAGTCTGACTGCTTCGGTTTTATCTATTGGCAGGATAACTTGAACACTTCCTTTTCCAAAAGTTTTTTCACCAACGATAATTGCTCTTTTGTGATCTTGTAAAGACCCACTTACGATTTCACTGGCACTAGCACTTCCACCATTTACTAAAACTACCAAAGGTACTTTAGACATTGTTCCTTTTTCTGTTGCGTTATAAACCATATTTTCACTTTTAACTCTTCCTTTTTGCGAAACTATAATACCTTTTTTAACAAATAAATTTACAAGTCCTACAGCTTGAGACAGAAGACCTCCTGGATTATTTCTAAGATCTAATATAATTCCTTTATTGTCAGGATACTCTTTTATCGCTTTTTTAACGCCTGCAACTACTTTTTTATCGAAGCTTGTAACTTTTATATACAAAATCCCACTTTTTTCAATATTTTTTGCATACACTGATTGTATTTTGATAATATCTCTAATAATTTTTATCTTTATAGGCGTGTTTACACCTTTTCTGACAACAGTAAGAAAAATCTTTGTTTTTGGCTTTCCTCTCATTAGAGATACCGCGTCATCAATGGTCATATTTAATGTTGATTTATTGTTAATCTTTAAGATAATATCACCTGCTTTGATACCTGCTTTATATGCTGGAGTACCATAAATAGGTGCAATAACCGTTAAAATTCCGTTTCTCATACCAACTGTGATTCCAAGTCCGCCAAACTCGCCATTTGTTTGAACTTGCATCTCTTTAAAGGCTTTTTTATTTAAAAAAGATGAATGTGCATCAAGATTTGACAGCAGACCTGCAATAGATTTATTGATAATTTTATTCATAGTCAAATCATCAACATAGTATTTTTTCACAATTCCAAGAACCTTTGTAAATTTTGAAAGAGCCATGAGTCTTGCATCATTATCATATTTGCTTTTAGCTGAAAGAGTTGAAGACAGAAGAAGTGCACCACCTATTAATGTGCTGATAAAGCCTAAAGTTATGAGTCTTGTTTTTTTCATATTTTTAATTCCTATAATTGTGATATTAAGAACGATATTTTATATAAAATTTCCTAAATAGATTGTTAAAATAAAGAAGAAGTTTTTAAAAAAATATTTTCATTATCAATTTTGATAAATATACTTATAGTTAATATATATTTTTAAACTTCATTTAGAAATATTATTAATAAATCTTGACATATATAGACTAAATGTTGTATAATTACCTCAAATTATTACTAAAGGATATCAAAATGAAACAATTATTTGAAAAACTGACACACCAAATGGCAGCAGCTATTGAAAGTGGTATTTCTTTGGCACTACACAATAAAAACAGTGAAGTTGAAGAGATACATGTTATATGGGGTCTGCTAAGCAATAGCAATTCTATTTTAAATCAAGCACTAAACAAAATGAATATTGATAAAGCTGCTATCGAACTTGAGGTTAAAAGCGAGGCTGATAGATTGCCGAAAGTTTCAACACTTACAAAAGAGAATATTAAAATTTCTAGAAAACTGGCCGAAACATTACAAAAAGCTGAAGGTCTTATGAACTCAACAGGAGATAGTTTTTTAGCAGTTGACACTTGGATACTCTCAAATATAGATAATAAACAATTTAAAAATATTTTTTCAAAATATTTGGATATTAGTGAACTTAAAAAAAATATTGAAGCAATAAGAGGTAATAAAAAAATTGAATCTCAAAGTGCAGATGAAAATTTGGAAAATTTGGAAAAATATGGAATAGATTTGACAAAAAAAGCAGCAAATAATGAATTAGATCCAGTTATTGGCAGAGATGAGGAAATACAAAGAATCATGCAGATTCTAATCAGGAAAACTAAAAACAATCCAATACTCTTAGGCGAGCCAGGAACTGGAAAAACAGCCATCGTTGAAGGATTGGCTCAAAGAATAATAGAAAAAGTTGTACCGATTAGCCTTCAAAACAAAAGGGTTGTCGGACTTGATATGAGTGCATTAATAGCTGGTGCAAAATATAGAGGCGAATTTGAAGATAGATTGAAAGCTGTTATAAATGAAGTTAAAGAAGATGGAAATATAATACTTTTTATAGATGAAATACATACAATTGTTGGAGCAGGAGCAAGTGAGGGCAGTATGGATGCTGCTAATATGTTAAAACCTGCATTAGCAAGAGGCGAACTGCATACAATAGGTGCGACTACCCTTAAAGAATATAGAAAATATTTTGAAAAAGATGCAGCACTTCAGAGGAGATTTCAACCTGTAAAAGTTGAAGAACCAAGCATCAATGAAGCTTTACAAATTCTTCGCGGCATAAAAGAAAAACTTGAAGCCCATCACAATGTTACCATTCTTGACAGTGCACTAGTGGCAGCGGCTAAATTAAGTGACAGATATATATCAGATAGATTCTTACCTGATAAAGCGATAGATTTGATAGATGAGGCAGCGGCTGAGCTTAAAATGCAGATTGAGAGTGAGCCAATGGAACTCTCAAAGATTAAAAGAGAAATAAATGCGTTATTGGTTGAAAAAGAAGCACTTAAAATGGATAGTCCTAAAAAAAATAAAGATAGGTTAGAAGAGATAGAAAAAGAGTTGGCTGACAAAGAAGAGTTAAGAAGATCATTGCAGAATCAATTTGAAAATGAAAAAAAAGTTTTTAATGAAATAGCTGAACTTAAAACTGAAATAGATACTTTAAAAAGAGAAGCTGAACTTGCAAAAAGAAATAGTGATTTCAATAAAGCTGCCGAAATAGAATATGGAAAAATTCCAGAACTCATAAAAAAAGAAGAGTCATTAAACGAACAGTGGGCTAAAATGCAAGAGAGTGGTACACTTCTTAGAAACAGTGTTGATGAAAATATGATTGCTAAAATTGTAGCCAAATGGACAGGCATACCTGTTACCAAAATGCTTCAAAGCGAAAAAGATAAAGTTTTACACATAGAAGATGAGCTTAAAAAAGAAGTCAAGGGACAGGATTTGGCACTAAAAGCTGTCAGCAGAGCCATAAAAAGAAATAAAGCAGGATTAAGCTCTGAAACAAAACCCATAGGTAGTTTTATGTTTTTAGGACCTACTGGAGTGGGAAAAACTCAAACTGCAAAAACTTTGGCAAAATTTTTATTTGACAATGAAAAATCACTTATTAGATTTGATATGAGCGAATACATGGAAAAACATGCTGTAAGCCGACTTGTAGGAGCACCTCCTGGATATGTTGGATATGATGAGGGTGGACAGTTAACTGAAGCTGTTAGAAGACACCCTTATAGTGTCTTACTTTTTGATGAAATTGAAAAAGCTCATCCTGATGTATTTAATATACTTTTACAAGTTTTAGATGACGGAAGATTGACTGATAACAAAGGTGTTACGGTAGATTTTAAAAATAGTATCATAATATTAACTTCAAATATAGCAAGTGGAAAAATAATGGAGTTTACAGATCAAAAAGATAAGGAAAAAGCCGTAATGGATGAATTGAAATTCCACTTTAAGCCGGAATTTCTAAATAGACTTGATGATATAGTTATCTTTAATCCATTGGGCTTGGAGCAGATTAAAGAGATAGTTGATATTATGATGATTGATCTTAAAAACAGACTAAAACAAAGAGGTATCGAAATAAGCTTAAGCGAAAATGCAAAAATGCTTTTGGCTGAGGCGGGATTTGATCCTATATATGGAGCCAGACCGCTTAAAAGAACTATATATGAATTTGTAGAAGATAAAATAGCCGAAATGATTCTTGAAGATAAAATAAATGATGGCGATACCATAATAGTTGATGAAATCGATAAAAATATATCAATTAATGTAAAATAACTAATTTGCCCCACAATTTGTGGGGCAAAAGATAAGTTTTTTAAATAAAAATAATACCTGTTTCAAGAGGTAGAAAAAGCTGTGTATGAGTGCAAAAAATCAGCTATAATATCATCAGGATTTTCAAGGCCGACTGAAATACGAACAAGACCTTTGCCAATGCCCAAAAATTCTTTCTCATCCTTTGAAAAATCATTAAATATGGTAGAATCCATATGAAGTGCCAATGTTCTGCTGTCAGATATATTTGCTGTAACAAATGCAAATTTTAAATTATTTATAAATTCGTATGCTCTTTTTTTAACTCCGAAATCAATGGTAAAAACAGTGCCACAGCCATTTTTAAAATATTTTTTATACAACTTGTTATCAGAATGATTTTTGAGTAATGGATGATTTACTTTCATTCCCGCTTTGGATAATGCCTTGACTATCTTTTTTGTAGAATTCGCAATAAAATTTGTTCTAATTGCTAATGTCTCTAATCCTAAAAGAGTAAGATAACTATTAAAAGCGGACGCACTCATACCAAAGTCTCTTAAAGCCCGTTTTCTAGCATTTACGACAAGTGCTATTTCACCTTTATTTTTTATAAATTTATGAATATCTTTAAATTTATCACTTTTGAATTTATCATCTTTCTTATTTATGCCTCTAAAAACAGCTACCCCGCCTAAAGCAGACGAATTTCCACTTATAATTTTTGTTGTTGAGTATATTGCAATATCTATGCCCATACCTAATGGTTGAAGCGTTAACGGGGTAGAAGTATTGTCTATAATAGTTGCAATATTATATTTTTTTGCAATTTGTACTATATTATCGATTTCCACAATTCTCATATTTGGATTGCCAATACTTTCAAAATATATTATTTTACTCTTTTCATTAATCAATGATTCTATATCTTTTGTTTGTGAAGCATTTAAAAAATGTGTTTTTATACCAAATCTAAACATTGTTTCCTTAAAAAATGAATAAGTACCGCCAAAAAGTCCACCGATACAAATAACTTCATCAGAAGCATTCAGTAAAGACATGCAAGCAAGAGATATAGCAGCCATGCCACTGCTTGTTACCACAGCACCAACTCCTTTATCCATCCCGGCTAAAATAGTCTCAAGCCTTTTGGTTGTTGGATTGCCCATTCTAGAATATAAAGAATTTTTTATACTTCCTTCAAATATACCTTCTGCTGTATTGCTGTCTCCATAAGAAAAGGAAGCAGAATTTACAATGCAAGGAGAAATTGGACCTTTTTTTGAACCTATATTTTGAACAAAATAACTACTAAAATCTTTCAATTCTTTTTTCATATTTACTCCAAAAAACTATCATTATGTATATGTGAAAATGCAGCTTTTAAAGAGATAAAAAGTTGATGATTGTTTTCTTCCATCTCTTTTAACATTTTTTTTGTCTCTGCTCTTGCATAAGGCATTTTGACATCAAATCTAAAAGCAGGACATGCTTCATCCGTCATAAGTGGAAATTTATTTAATTTAGCAGCATCGATAAGCTGTCTCTCTCTTACAAGAATCAAGGGTCTAATTACTTCGAGTCCGTTTGAAGCCTTATATTTTGGAGGCAAACTTCTTAAAGCACCATTATACATAAAATTCATAAAAAAACTCTCCACTGCATCGTCCAAGTGATGGGCAAGTGCCACTTTATTATATCCGCCTTTTAACGCAGCACTATAAAGTGCTCCTCTTCTCATTCTTGAAAAAAAGCTACAAAAAGAGGAATTCTTGCGAATTTTTTCTTTTGCAAGTTCAAATGCTTCAGTCTCATAAATCTCAAAAGGTATATCATACTCTTTACAATGGTTTTTCAAAGATGAGAATTCTTCATTCATTCCATAGCTTACGCAAACTGCTTTAAATTCAAAATTAAAAGGAGCTACACTACTAATGTGTTTTAAAATATGAGCCAGTGCAAGAGAGTCTTTTCCGCCGCTAAGACCTAAAAGTATTTTGTCACCTTCTTGGATAAGGTTATATTTTCCGTTTGTTCTACCTACTGCTTTAAGTAATTTTTTACTAATATTAGCTTTTAGCAATAAGTTTATCCAAAATATCAGTTAAAAAGAGTGCACTCACTTTAGCAGAAGTCTTCAAAAATTCATCAAAATCAAATCCTGCATCCATGCCTGCTGCATCACTTATAGATCTGATTACCAGAAAAGGAACTTTTAAAGAATGAGCCACCACAGCAACACTCGCACCTTCCATTTCAATGGCTGAAGCATTAAAAGCCTTTTTTATCCATTCTTTCTTTTTTTCGTCTGCTATAAATTGATCCCCTGTTGCAATAATACCTTCTTTTAAATCAACATTATTTTCTTTAGCAACTCTTTGAGCTAATTCTCTAAGGCTATCATCAGACTCATAGCATACTTTTCCCTCTGGCACATAACCATAAGGATGACCAAAAGCTGTGATATCTAAGTCATGTTGACACAAAGCAGAAGCGACTATGAGATCACCTATATGCAAATTCTCATCAATCGCACCTGCAACGCCAGAAAAAAGCAAAGCTTCGATTTTAAATTTTTCAATCATAGTTGCAGCAGTCAATGCAGCATGCACTTTACCAATTTTACTATAAGCTATGACTATTTTGTGTCCATTATAATCAGCAAGATAAAATTCATTATCTGCATATTTTATAACTTCATAATTTTTAAAATACTCCAACAAAGGCTCAATTTCTTCAACCATGGCTCCCAATAAACCTACTGTCATTCTTTTATCCTTAATAAGTATTTTTCTGTTTTTGAAAGATTATTAAAAAGTTCAACTTCTAAAAGTTCTTCCTCAAACAAAGAAGCTTTTTTTTCAATCAATCCTTTTGGATTTACAACCCTGCTACCTCCCCAAAAACCAAGTCCATCTTCAAAACCAACTCTGTTAACAAATATAGTGTAAGTTCCACTCAATCCAGCTGTTGCACAAAGGATACTGTTCCATTTATTCTCTATCTCAATCCCTTCATTGCTAAAACCTCTTGCAGGAGATGCAGATATCACATACACAAAATCAGGTTTTATTGAAACTATTTTATCTATTATTTTAACATTCCACAAATCTTCACAGATGACACAAACAGCAATGCCAAACTTAGTAGAAAAACTACCTATTGCATCACCGGCGAAAAAAAATCTTGCCTCTTCAAACATTCCATAATTTGGCAGTGTATTTTTATGATATATATTTAAAATTTCTGAATTACTAAAATAAATGGCACTATTGTAGATTTTATGACCACTTCTTAAAGCAGCACCTACTAAAATATCAATATCTTTACTTGCATTTTTTAATAGCATAAGATCCTCTACATCGTATGCATCCTCAAAAACCAAATCCATCATTCTATATCCATTTAATGACAATTCAGGAAATATTACCAAATCACATCCATCTTCTTTTGCCACACTTACATATCTTAAGTGCTTTTCAATATTATTTCTTGAGAGTTTTGATGTGATTTGAGATAAACATATTTTCACTGCATTCCTTTAGCTTTAATATATTACCTTGACAATGTATCAAACACACTATTTAATGAATTCATATCAGTTATACTAAAAGTAGGCTTTTTGGTAATTCTTTTATTAAGTCCTTTTAAAACACTGCCACCAAATTCAATATATATATCATTATAAGGATCTACATTTTCGATCGATTGTTTATATAAAACAGGCTTAATCAACTGTTTTGATAAAAGCTCAATCGCATCTTTTTTATTTTGATAAGGTTCAGATGTGACATTGGAGATAATTGGTGAAATAAATTCATCTTTTATAAATTCTTGAAGATATGGTTTTAATGCATCTGAGGCAGATGCAAGTAAAGGGCAATGACTTGCTACTGACATATTCAACACTATCGCTCTTTTTGCACCTGCTTTTTTAAATATTTCTTCTAAATCAAAAAGATCTTTTTTTATACCCGCAACAACTATTTGTCCCTTGCTGTTATAATTAGCCGGCCAAATTTGCTTACCATTTGCTCTTGCTTTTTTTGCTATATTTTCAACATCTTCATCACTAAGTCCAATAAGTGCCATCATACCTGCATCAATGTTTTTGCAATCTTCTTGCATTAGCTTTCCTCTTTCGTGAGTAAGCCAAACTCCGTCAAGATAATCAAGTGCTCCAATACTAACAAGAGCAGAAAATTCACCCAAAGAGTGCCCCATGGCAGA
>WFMT01000177.1 GCA_015488975.1 Campylobacteraceae bacterium
CTAAAAGATTATTTAAGTATTTTGATGTTATAAAGTTTGTAGAAATATTGGTGATATTTGAAGATTGAAAGTATTTGATTTGATTTGTTTTATATATTGATGAAAATATTTTTTTCTCCCTGCTCATATAAAATGAAAATTTATCTGTTTTTATATTTATATTATTTGGTAGAAAAATAATTGAGTTGTTTGCCTCTATTGTAAAAGCTCTTGACATATTATCTTCAAGTTTATTTTTAGTATTGTTTAAATCAAATGATATATTGTTTGTTTGTAATTTTATATTATTTTTTTTAATATTTACTTTTATATCTCTGTTTTTGTCTCTTATTTGAATACTATTTTTATCTATTTTTGCTATAAAATTAAATTTTTTTATTTTTTTATTTTTATATAATAATATATTTTGTTTGTTGTATGTGATATCTCCTGTCAAAATAAAATTTTTAAAATCTTTTGTAGATATTTCTATGTTACCGTTTTTTAAATTAAATTTTTCCAATAACGGCGAAATAGCATATATTTTGTTCAAATTATGAAATATAAAATAATTCTTATTTTTGTTAAAAATTAAATTCGCATTAAATGCCTTGATTGATATATCGTGTTTTGTGAAATTTATATTTATTTTACTTTTTATGGAGGATGTGTTTAATAATATTTTATTTTTATATTTTAAAAAAAGTTTATTAATATATATATTTCCATCATATCTGTTGTTGCGAACATTTAAAATACCAGTTGTATTGATATCAAAAATATTTTTATAAGAAAGTGATGTATTGTTTAGTTTTATTATGTGATTATGAAGTGAGATATTAGCATGCTTGGTAGCAAATCTTATACCATTAAATAAAAAAGCAGCATTTTGGGTTGTGAAAAAACCTTTAACATCGATTTTAAATGGAGAAAAAGGCATCGTGAGTTTAACTATACCATTAGTTTTGGATTTTATTTGCAGTAGAGGTATTTTTATATTATAAGTCTTTAATATTGTTAATATTTTATGATTAAGTGCGCTATTTGTTTTTATTATAACTTCTATAAAAGAGCCTTTGCCCACTAAATTTGTAATTTTAACAAAAGAGCCTTGAAGTTTAATACCTTTATATGTTGGCTCAAGAAGATTGAAAGACAAGGTATCATTTTTCAGTGTCGCAGTGATTTGCTTGACTTTGACAGATGGTAGTTTTTTGTTAAATGAAACTGTTGCATTGTTTGCTTTAGCAGCTCCTTGCAATGATAAAGGGTAGAAGTTGCCGGTTTTAGTGTTTATTCTTCCTGATAAATATTCAAGATCATAATGTTTTGCTACAATATATTTGTAAATCCAGTTGGATATAATTTTATTTATTTTTAACTTACTGTTTAAATAATCCATAAAAGGCGCTATGCTGTTTGTTTTAGTATCGTATAGATAATAATAAAGCATATTGTTTTTTAGTGTTAATTTTGCTTTTCCATTTAAATCATGAGTGAAAAATGTTCCGTCATATTCAAATTTATTATTTATAAGATTTATATTTAACATTCCTGTAAAAGATGCTTGATAATGTTTTAAGTATAATTTTTTAATATCTATTTTTATTATTGATTTATTGTTTAATATAATTGAAGATAGAAAATATAGTTGATTTGTCTCCAAAAAGAATATATTGTTTTTATAATTTAAGGAGATAAGGTTGTTTTCATATTGAATTTTTTTAATATCTATATTTTTAAAAATCAAATGAAAATATTTTAAATAGTTTTTTACAGAAATTAATTGACTTTTTGTACTTTCGAAGGAATAATTTTTTTTAATTTTGATATAATCTGCTTTTACAATAAGTTTTTTATCTAATTTTATGTATAATTTTTGGATATTGGCATAAGGTAGATATAGATGTTTTATGCTAATACCTTGCAATAAGAAAAAATATATTATTAAAACAAGAGATATAATGAAAATAACCAAGTATGATATTTTAGAAATTGTTTTTGACATAATTCTTATCATCTTTATATCCTTGCTGTTTTACCTCTCAAAAGGGATGCAAACTTCTAAAATTGTTTACATTCCTTCCGGCCCTATCAACGAGATTATAACATATCTTGAAAAAAGAAACTTTGAAGTATCAAAAATTGACAGTTATATTATAAGATTTTTTGGCACGCCTCAGTCTGGTTGGGTTAATATAGGCAAAACAAGACTAAGCAAGGCAGACTTTTTATATAAAGTTACTCACTCAAAAGCTCCGCTTATAAGCATAAAGTTGATTCCCGGAGAGACAAAAGAGATTTTTTTTCAAGAATTGTCCAAAGAGTTAAAACTCTCAACAAAAAAACTAATCACACAATATAATAAAATGACTAACATCAAAGATGGAGTAATATTTCCAAATACTTATAAAGTGCCTATGGGGATCAGTGAAAAACATCTTGTTATGTATTTAGTAAAAGGTTCCATGCAAAGAAGCAGATTATTATCAAGAAAAATATTTGGAAATTACAATAAAAAACAATGGTTCAGATACATCACAATAGCTTCAATAATACAAAAAGAAGCTGCCTCTAAAAAAGATATGCCAGATATTTCAGCAGTTATTCATAATAGAATAAAAAAGGGAATGAGATTGCAAATGGACGGAAGTTTAATGTATGGTCTTTTTTCACATTTAAAAATAACTGCAAAAAGAATAAGAAGTGATAATTCTGAGTACAATACTTACAAAATCAAAGGCTTGCCAAAAGATCCGATTTGTAGTGTTAGTTTAGATGCTATCAAGGCAGCTATTTTTCCATCCAAGAAAAAATACTTGTATTTTGTTAAAGGTAAAGGGAAAAAAGATCTTTTTTCATATACATACAAAAAACATCTTGAAAACATAAAACGGAGTAAATAAGAGTATATGTTACTAAAAGTTACATTAATTACAACTAAAATATTAATATTGTGTAAAAAAGTTACATTATAAATTTTTTTATCTTTAATATAAAAGAATTAAAATTACTTTATGTTTACTATTATATACTTATATAATTATTTTTAAAAAGGATTTAATGATGAAACAGTCTATCATATATACAAAGGTTGATGAGGCTCCGGCACTTGCTACATATTCTCTTTTTCCAATATTGGAAAAATTTGTTAAAAGTGGCGGAGTTAGTATGGAGCAAAGAAATATTTCTTTATCCGGGAGAATTATAGCCACTTTTAGTGATATTTTGCCAGAAAATAAAAGGCAAAATGATGATTTGGCTTATCTTGGAGAGTTGGTTCACAAAGAAGAAGCAAATATTATAAAATTACCGAATATTTCAGCATCAATTCCGCAACTAAAAGCTTGCATAAGTGAACTCCAAAAGCAAGGTTACGATATACCTGATTTTCCTGAAAATCCAAAAAATGATGCACAAAAGATTATAAGAGAGAAATATGCCACTTGTCTAGGAAGTGCCGTAAATCCAGTTTTAAGAGAGGGCAACAGTGACAGAAGGGTAGCTGATGCGGTTAAAAAATATGCTAAAAAACATCCACATAAGCTAAAACCATTTGAAAAGCCTTCAAAAACTGAAGTTGACTTTATGAGTGAAGGTGATTTTTATGGAAACGAGCAAGCGATTATCAAAGAAGGGAATGGTAAAGTCACCATAGAGCTTAATGGTAAAATACTTAAAACAATCGAAGCACTCGATAAAGAGATACTCGATGGAACATTTATGAG
>WFMT01000178.1 GCA_015488975.1 Campylobacteraceae bacterium
GTAGAATAAAAAGCCTGTTTCTCAAATCTTTATTTACCGATGAAATATTTATTGTTGATAAATCAACCGAAGAAAACATTTTAATCCAAGTGGTATATTCTTTTGTACTAAATGGTCTTTTCTTAGTTAAAATATATGCTATAAAACCTCTTTCTTTACCAGTTTTTTCCATTTCTTTAAATAGATTGGTCTCCAAAACGGTTTCTGGCGATATCTCTGAGATCAACTGAATATTATTAATCTTTATATAATCATCATATATTAGTTCATTGACTTTACTATAATATCCAAAAAATATTTTATTAAAACTCATTCCGAGCTTATTTACGGATGATCTTATGGTTGTAATATTTATTAAGCCTTTAAATATTCTTGCAACAGTCTCATTAAGAGGCTTATTTCTAAAATAATTATTAAACCCTCTTATCGCTTCATTTGTTTTAACTCTTTGCTTTTTCAAGGCATTTTTTGCCAATTTTCCATCACTTCCGTAATAAATAGCACTAAAACCTCTCTCCTTTGCCAAGTTAATTGATAAGTTTTTTAAAATTTTATTAGATTGCATTTTTGATTCTAACTTTATATTGTTTTGGTACTTTCCGTATGAAACATAAACAAAATATAAAGAGAGTGATAGTAGCAACCACAAAGGAAATAAACTTATAAGTTTTATACTTGAATTCGAGTTTAGTTTCATATGAATCCTTTTACTATATATTTAAAAATCTTGCAAAAATTTAATATCTTTTTTATAGATGCTAAGAAATTTTTGCATACTTTTATAATTTTTATTTTTTATATCTTTTTCCATACTGTTTAAAATCGGTATTATGCCAGATAGTTTTAAATTTGAGCAAATACTTTTTAAAATTAAAATAATTTTTGCCACCTCTTCATAATGGTTATTTTCTATATATTTTTTAATTTGTTTCATATATTTTTCATGCGCTTTAAAAAAATCTTGCAAAAGTTCATTATAGAAATCTTCGCTAATATCTAACTTTTGTGCATTTTCTTTTATACTAAGTATATTTTTAAATTCATCATTAGCTATTGTATCTTTTTTTAAAGCCTCTATGGTATCTGTTGTGTAATTTGGTTGTAAAAACTCGGATTTTTCTTTTTTGATTGGATTTATAAAACTTACACCAAATATTATTTTTGAATTATTAATATTAATCATTGGAAATATCTTATTTACACTGATTTCAGATTCAATTAAATTTCCGTTTTTTTGTGCTATTAAAACTTTATTGACAGGCTCTTCTGAGTAGTTAATAAAATCAAGCCAATTATAATGCTCAAATTTATAGATATAGCCATCTTTTTTAATAAAAAAATCAGAAATATCATTTACTTCTTTTTTAAATTCTTTTATATCTTTATATCCAAAAAGCTCTATGCTATCACTATCTACTCCAATAATAGTATCATATTCATCATAAAAAATCAAAAATCACCTCTACTGCTTAGAATTACATTAGCCTCGAAGTTAAATTGTAACTTAATTAGTATTAAAATAATATTATATTAGCATTATTATTTAAAAAATATTTAATAAACTATACCTTATAAAAATATATGTGCCAAATATCATTTTCTTTTTTTGAATAGTGCTCAAAGCCTTGTTTTCCAAGCACTGAATATAATGGAGCAGTTTCAAATGTATTGATAATATGCAAAACTTTTCCGTTTAACTGTGCGATGTTTTGCATTATCATACCAAAAGGATCTACACCGTTAGCAAGGCTCTGTCTAACATCAAGGTCCAAGATTTCATTATCATCAAGCCATTTTGGTTCATTATTTTTTTGTTCTTTTGGAAGCATTTGTGGATATGCTTTAAAAAGTTCATCAACAGTACCGTTTTTCTCATTTACTATAAGAAGTAAATCATTTTTATCGACTCCTAATATTTTTGCAATATCCAATAATGTAATATCATCTCCTGGCTCAAAACTAAAACCTTTTGCTTTTGAAACTTCATTTATGGCTGATAAAATTTCCGCATTTTGTTTTAAAACGCCAAACACTGTATCTTCATCAAAAAAACTTTTATTCATTTTATATCTCCTATTTTACTATATCAATGTATTATAATATAAATAAAACTATTTAACATTGATTTGTATCAAGCATTAATTTTGTGTTAAAGTTATATAGTTACAATTATCAAAATTATTTATAAAAGGAGAAAATTTCATGAAGCGAACATTTACAGCACAAAATATAACTTGCAACAATTGTGCAAATACCATCAAAGTAACATTAGAAGATGACTTTGGAAATGTTGAAGTAAACCTTGGTGCCAATCCCAAAGAGGTTAGCATTGAAATCAATGATGAAAAAGAATTAAAGCATTTTAAAGATGAAATGCAAAGTATAGGATTTCCTGTTATTGAGGAAATAAAAGGTTAAGTTATGGCAACTGATAAATTAGAACTTAATGTAGCCGGGATGACATGTGTAAACTGCTCTAACGCTATAGAAAAAGTTACTGCTAAGATGGATGGAGTTGAGGAAGCAAAGGTCAGCTTTGCCTCCTCAAAAGCTGAATTTATCATAGATCCTACGAAAGTTAAGATTGAAGATATTAAGCAAAAAATTAAAAAATTAGGATATAGCGTTGTTGAGGATTTAAAAGCTTTGGAAGTACAAAAAAAGAAAGATTTGAAAAAATTGAAATTTCTTTTTACAGTAGCTGCGTCTTGTTCAATTGCTATACTTTATCTTATATTTTTTCCTTTGCAAGAGGGAAGATTAAATCTATATTTGATGATGTTTTTTGGTACTATTGCTCAGTTTTATCCAGGAGGTTTGTTTTACTCTCATGCTATAAAAGCTATAGCAAATAAAAACTACGATATGAATGTTTTAGTTGCTCTTGGAACAAGTGCGGCATATTTTTACTCTGCATTTACAGTTTTGTTTCCCTTTTTATTTCCAGAGCATCTAAGATATGTCTATTTTGATGGAGCTAGCATCATCATAACTTTTATACTTCTTGGAAAAGTTTTGGAAGAAAATTCAAAAGCCAAAGCAACAGACTTTTTGAAAAATCTCATAGACTTAGCCCCAAAAACCGCAACGATTATAACTTCTAACGGCGAAGAAAAAACCATAAAAGCAGACACTTTACAAATCGGGGATATCGTTATCATAAAAGCTGGAGAAAGAGTCTCGGCTGATGGCACTATCTTAGAGGGCTCTAGTGATGTTGATACATCTATGATAACAGGGGAGCCTCTACCACAATTTAAAACAGTTGAAGATGAGGTTGTAGCCGGAACTATTAATACAAACGGTTTTTTAAAAGTAAAAGTAGCGAAAGCATCAAATGATACCTTGCTCTCTCACATCATAACACTGCTTGGAGAAGCTCAAAATCAAAAAATGCCCATAGGAAGGATAGCCGATAGAATATCCAATATATTTGTACCGACTGTTATATCTATCTCAATATTGACATTTTTTATATGGTTTTTTGCCGCAAACAATACTCTTGATGCCGTACTTGCTTCCATATCGGTTTTAATCATATCTTGCCCTTGTGCCTTGGGACTTGCCACCCCTATAGCCATAGTGAGTGCAGTAGGAAAAGGTGCTAAAAACGGAATTCTTATAAAATCGCCCGAGGTGCTTGAAATCATAAAAGATATCAAGTATGCTATTTTTGATAAAACAGGTACTATAACCGAGGGTAGGATTTCAATGGGCAATTTAGTATTGCAAGACAACAGCATGGATATTTTAAATATCTTAGCTTCAGCAGAACTTCAAAGCGAACATCCTATATCAAAAGCTATTACAAATTATGCTAAAGAGAAACAGCTTTCTCTTGATAAAGAAGTAAAACAATTGATTGTTATTCCTGGAAAAGGGATAAAATGCATCATTGATGACAAAGAAGTAGTGATAGGAACACTATCTTTTTTAACAAGTGAACAAGTAGAAAAAAATGAAAAATATATAAAGTTTATAGTCCAGGAACAAAACTTTGGCAACGGAGCTGTTCTTGCTGCAATAGATAAAAAAATGGTAGGGGCTTTCTCTTTTAAAGACGGTATTAAAAAAGGTGCAAAAGATATGGTGCAAGAATTAAAAGATAAAAACATAATACCTGTTCTTTTAACCGGGGACAATGAAAAAACAGCAAAAGCAGTTGCTTTGAAACTTGGAATTGAAAAGGTTTATGCCGAAGTTTTACCAAATGAAAAATATGAAGTTATAAAAAGTTTTCAAAAAGATGACAAAGTTATGTTTATAGGTGATGGGATAAACGATTCCCCTTCTTTAAAACAAGCTGATATCGGTTTGGCTCTTGGGAGTGGTTCTGATATAGCCAAAGATGCCGGGGATATAATCATCATGAACAATGAACTCTCAAGTGTAATAAAAAGCATAAACCTTTCTATTTATACAATAAGAACTGTAAAACAAAATCTATTTTGGGCATTTATATATAATGCTCTTGGTATTCCTATAGCCGCTGGAGCGTTATTTCCATTTTTTGGGATTATGCTAACTCCTGTTTATGCAGGAATTGCTATGAGTTTCAGCTCTGTCACGGTTGTTTTAAATTCTTTAAGACTTAAATTAAAAAGGTTATAATCATGAAACGAAGAAATTTTTTAATTGCCGGGGCTTTAGGCTCTTTGGGAGTTGCCTTTTTGGGATCTGATAATTTATACTCTTATGATAACTTTAAAGAGGAAAGAGATTTTGCAGTCCCTCTAATTTATGAGGGTGAAATCATCGCAGGTAAAAGAGTTTTTAACCTTAAGTTACAAAAAGGTGAAATGGAATTTTTTAAAGGCTTAAAAACTCCAACCATAGGAATAAATACTCCATTTTTAGGACCAACTTTAAGAGCCAAAAAAGGTGAATTTATAAAAGTTAATATTAAAAACGATTTAGGATATGATTCAACTATTCATTGGCATGGATTTGAACTTCCGGCAAAGATGGATGGCGGACCTCATCAAGTCATAAAAAACAATACTACCTGGACACCTGAATTTACCATAAAAAACAGAGCTTCAATGCTTTGGTATCACTCACATCTTTTACACCAAACCGGCGAACAAGTCTATAAAGGATTGGCTGGACTTTTTATCATAGATGATGATGAAAGCAGTAGTTTAAACTTACCAAACGAGTATGGAGTGGATGATATCCCCATAGTTTTGCAGGATCGAAATTTCAATACTGACGGTTCTTTTAGATATGTTAGCTCTCTTAGTGAAAGAATGACAGGAATACATGGAAACTATGTTTTGGTAAATGGCGTAATAGCTCCTACTTTTAAAGCAAAAAAAAGATTAACAAGATTTAGAATATTAAACGGCTCAAATGCAAGAACTTATCTTCTTGGTTTTAGCGACAAAAGAGAGTTTGCTCTTATAGGAAGTGACGGTGGACTTCTTGAAAAGCCGGTTAATTTAAATCAAATACCTCTATCACCTGCACAAAGAATAGAAATTCTCGTTGATTTAGGTGATGCAAAAGATGTGATCCTCAAAAGCTACAAAGGGGCAAGCCAAAATATGGGCATGATGGGCATGATGATGTCACAAATGAATTATGACAAAGAATTTGATCTTATCAAAATAAAATCAAATAATGCAAAAAATAGTAACTTAAAAATACCCTCTATATTCATAAAACATCCCATCTGGAACCCAAATGAAGCAGTAGGTGTCAGAGATATGCTTTTACAAATGAGAATGGGTATGGGTATGATGAGTGGAGGAGATCCTTATAATAACTTTTTTATAAACGGTGCAAGCATGGACATGAACAGGATTGATGCTGTTGCTAAAAAAAATACATTTGAAATTTGGAAGATTATCAACCGCTCACCTATGGCTCACCCTTTTCATATACACAACACCCAATTTAAAATTCTGGCAATTAACCAAAGAAAACCGTATCCGAGCGAACAAGGCTTTAAAGATACTGTTATGGTTGATCCTATGGGAGTTACATATATAATGGTACCATTTAGATATTACAGCGATAACAAAGTACCGTACATGTTTCACTGCCATATACTTGAGCATGAAGACGGTGGAATGATGGGACAATTTTTAGTCACATAAAAGGAGAAAAAATGAAAATATTACTATTTGGTATTGCTGTCATAGCTTTGCTTACAGGATGCTCGAACTCAACTAAAGCTTCAAGTAATGTAAAAGATAGGTGGTACACAAAAGCTCAGGTAAAAGCAGGTGAACAAGTGTTTAAAAATAATTGTGCGGCGTGTCACGGCACAAAAGCTCAGTCCACACCAAACTGGAGAACAAAATTAGCAGATGGTTCCTACCCACCGCCACCACTAAATGGGACTGCTCATGCTTGGCACCACCCTATGAAAGCATTGGAATATACAGTAAAAAACGGAGGAAAAGCTTTCGGAGGTAAAATGCCAGGATTTGGTAATGTTTTAAGTCAGCAGCAGACAAAGGAAGCTATAGCATACTTCCAACACTTTTGGAATGATGATATATACAATGATTGGGCAAAAAGAAGCGGACTTAAGTAATTAGTATCTCATATTTACCATTCATTAAGAATGTATTGGTATAATATATTTCTTAAAAAATACAGGAGAAAAAAATGGCTCTATATGATAGACAATATTTACAAAATGAGGCAGCAAATAAGGCTGAAAGTACTGGCAGAAGTAGATCTAAAAGCAGCTTAGCTGTTTTTATAAAACAAACTTATCAACTTTTTGCCGCTTCATTATTGGCAGCAAGCGCCGGAGCTTTTATAGGTACTGCCTATCTATCAAGCTCGTTAGTTAGAATAGGAATAAACGGCAAACCAGCAGTTGCAGGATGGTTTTGGGGATTGGTAATTCTTGAATTTATCTTACTTTTTGGAGTTTTGGCAGCTAAGAAAAAAGAGGGATTAAATTTAATTTTACTTTTTGCTTTTACATTTGTAAGCGGATTGACGCTAACACCTATGCTATCAGCATATTTAATGATGCCAAGTGGTGCAAGTATTATAACAGAAGCATTTGTACTTACTACTGTTGCATTTGGCGGACTTTCAATCTTTGCTATGAATACAACAAGAGACTTCTCAGCAATGGGTAAAATGCTTTTTATAACTTTGATTGTTATAATAGTAGCAGGAATTATCAATATCTTTGTAGGAAGTTCTTTACTCCAATTAGGAATCGCAAGTGTCGGGGCTATACTTTTTTCAGCCTTTATACTTTATGACACACAAAGAATCATAAGAGGCAATGTAGAAACACCCGTAGAAGCAGCGGTTTCACTATACCTTGACTTTTTAAACTTATTTATTTCATTGTTACAGATACTTGGAATTTTCGGAAACAGAAATTAAAAACTACGGGTGCATTTAGCACCCGTTATATACAAAACTTCAAATTCAAGATAATCAAGTGGATAAGTTTCTATCAATTTTTTGGTTTCTTTATAGCCAAGTTTTCTTTTGCCGCCACTGACACCGCTTCTTTTTATATATCTGAATTTTGAAATATTATCATCAAAATAGAGTTTATAAAATTCTCTTTTATAATTTATTTTATAAAATTTAGAAAAAATATCGATAACTTCTTTA
>WFMT01000179.1 GCA_015488975.1 Campylobacteraceae bacterium
TTAAAATCAAAGATGAAATAAATTCAGCATTTTATCAAGTTGATTCAAGTGAGGGTGAATGGAATGATGCTAGCGATTTTATAGACGATCTTAACACAGGCCACAGACCAAGAACAAAAGGTGGTTATTTTCCTGTTGCCCCAACTGATTCTATGGTTGATTTAAGGGCTGAAATGATGCAGGTTTTAGAGGAAGTTGGACTTGAAGTTATCATGGGACACCATGAAGTTGGTCAGGCTCAGGGTGAAATAGGTGTAAAATATGCAACTCTTATTGAAGCAGCTGATAATGTACAAAAATTTAAATATGTAGTTAAAATGGTAGCACATCTAAATGGAAAAACAGCAACTTTTATGCCAAAACCTTTAATGGGAGATAATGGTACTGGTATGCACACTCATCAATCAATATGGAAAGATGGGCAAAATATATTTTATAAAAAAGGTGAATATGCAAATCTAAGTGATGATGCGAAGCATTATATGGGTGGCATTTTTAAACATGCTCACGCACTCGCTGCTTTTACGAATGCATCAACTAACTCTTATAAAAGATTGATTCCCGGCTTTGAAGCTCCAAGCATTTTGACTTATTCTAGCCAAAACAGATCTGCTAGTTGTCGTATTCCTTATGGTGGAGGTGAAGCTTCTACTAGGATTGAGCTTAGATTTCCAGATGCTACAGCTTGTCCATATCTTGCATTTTCTGCAATGATGCTTGCAGGACTTGACGGAATTAAAAATAAATATAAACCGGTTGGTCCTATGGATGAAGATTTGTTTGAACTTAGTTTGGCTGAAATCAGAAAAAAAGGTATTCCTCAAATGCCTCATACCTTAAGAGAGGCACTTGAAGCTCTTATAACTGACAACAGCTTTTTAAAACCTGTTATGAGTGATCTTTTTATAGATACTTACCAACACTATAAGTTTGAAACACAGGTTTGGCCTGACGAAGCGAGACCAACTGCTTATGAGTTTAAATCAAGCTATTCTTGTTAGATTTACAAAGAGGAGAAGCATTCTCTTCTTTTTCTGACCCTATAAGTAAAACTTATGGGGTCAATTAAAATATAAGCTTGTTATTGCCTATAGTTTCATCATTTTGTTTTTGTGGTTTTGAGATATCCGTAAAATAATAAACTTTTTTATTTTGTATCATTTTATGTACTCCTTTTGGGATAGTAAACTTTCTTTTTGTCTCAGGATGAATTTTTAAATACCTTTGTAAAAAATATTTAAAAGCTGGAGCTGCAGCTCTTCCTCCTGTTTCTCCTCTTTTCATAGGAGTATTATTATCGTTGCCATACCATGTTATTATCTCAATATCTGGAGTAAAACCACAAAACCAGGCATCAATATATTTATTTGTTGTTCCGGTTTTTCCAGCTATTTCTATACCCGGAACTCTTGCATTTCTTCCTGTTCCGTGTGTTACAACATTTTCTAATATATTTATAAGCAAAAAAGCTTGTTTGGGCTTATTTATCTCTCTGCCTTGAGGTTGAAAAATCTCTTCGTCACCATATCTGTTTATAATTTTTTTAATCAAAAAAGGTTTCATCATTTTCCCATAATTGGAAAAAAGTGTATATTTTCCGGCAAATTCATAAGGCGATACTCCAAGGCTTCCAAGTGCTATGGATAAGTTGTACGGTACTCTTTTAAAGCCAAGAAATTTTAAATTGCTGTAAACATTTTCAAGTCCCAAACTGCTGACTAAATTTATTGTTGCTAGGTTTCTTGAATGTACCAATGCATACTCTAAAGTAATCAAACCTTCAAAATTATTTTCATAATTTCTAGGTTTCCATTTTTTGTCTTTTTTTACATTTTTATATACTCGTGAAATATCTGGAATTTTACTGTTTTGTGCATAACCAGAGTTTAGTGCTAATTGATAGATAAAAGGTTTGATGCTTGATCCTGGCTGTCTCTTGCTTTGTGTAGCACGGTCAAATTTGCTTTTTTTATAATCAACTCCACCAACCATGGCAAGCACTCCCCCTGTACTATTATTTAATACAACCATTGCTCCATTTAAAGTACTGTTTTTATCTTTGATATCTTTTTTGAGACCATCATAGCCAAATTTAAGAGCTTTTCTTGCCAACTTCTGCAAAGATAAGTCTATATTTAGATATATTTTGTATCCGCCTGTTCTAAAATCTTTGTATTTTCCTCTAATTTTTTTGATAACTTCTTCAACAACATAAGGTGCTTTGTTTTGGCTTAAAGTATCATCAAAAACCAAAGGTCTTTCGTTTAAAGCTTTTTGGTATTGTTTTTTTTCTATCCAGCCTAATTTATACAATCTTGCCAATACAGTATTTGCTCTTGCCAATGAAAGATCCATATGCCTTGTGGGGTTGTAGGCACTTGGAGCTTTCGGCAGTCCGACTAACATAGCTATTTCTTTTAGATTAAGTTGATTTAATTGTTTATGAAAGTATCCTAAAGATGCTGTTTTGATGCCATAATATCCATGTCCAAAATAAACTTGATTTAAATATCTTTCTATGATTGCTTCTTTGCTTATAGCTTCATCAACTCTTATTGCAAGCATTGCCTCTTTAATTTTTCTCATTATTGTTTTGTTTCTAGTAAGAAGAGTATCTTTTACAAGTTGTTGAGTCAGTGTACTAGCCCCTTCTACAAATTTCATAGCTTTTATATCTGTTATGGCTGCTCTAAATATAGCTTCAAGATTTATGCCGGAGTGCTCGAAAAAAAGAGTATCTTCTATAGCAACGAGTGCCTCTACGACTCTTGGCGGAATATTTTTGTATTTAACATACAGTCTGTTTTGTTTGCCGAAAATATTTGCTATTAATTTACCATGTCTGTCAAATATTTGTGTTGTTAGAGGTGGTGAATAATTAATGATTTTATATGCTTCAAATCTGATATCAGAGTATGTTTTGATCAAAAATATAGAAACTCCAATTACCAACAGCATAAAAATCGATATAACATACTTCAACATAGCTACTCCCTAAACTTTCTATTTTCAAAACTGGATTCGATTAATTTTTTAGTATAATTCTTTGTAGGATTTTTTAAAACTTCACCTATATCGCCTTTTTCAATAATTTTACCTTTATGGATAATGCCTATTGTATCACAGATAATTCTACTTGAACTTATATCATGAGTTACAAACAATATTTTAAACTGATAAGACTCTTGTAATGATTTTATAAGTGCCAATAACTCTTTTTTTGAATCACTATCAAGTGCAGTTGTGGGCTCATCCAATAATAATATTTTTGGTTTATGAGACAGTGCTATTGCTATAATAATTCTTTGGAGTTGTCCTCCGCTAAGTTCGCTTGGAAATCTGTATATTAAGTTAGGATCTAATCCAACCATTTTTAAAAATTCTTTTGCCTGTTCATCTTTTGTAAAGAAATTATCTTTTATTTTAGTTAGAGGAGAGAGTGAAGTAAAAGGATTTTGTGGTACTAAAACTATAGTTTTACCTTTTTCAAGAGGGTAATTCCATGAAAAATCCAATTCATATTTTAAATTTGCAGGCAGCATACCCAAAAGTGCTTTTAAGCTTAAACTTTTGCCGCTTCCGCTTTGCCCGACTAAGGCAAATGATTTATTTATTTCAAAACCAATATCTACAAGGGTATTATTATTGTTGGTAATTTTTAATTTTTTACAAATAAATTTCATTATTTTATCTCTTGTATGATTAGTTTCAAAAGTTTTTTAAATCCTTTTTCATTTATTTTAGGGATCACTCTCAAGATTGGTTTTAAAACTGTTGGTGCTCTTATAGCCCCAACTAAAAAGCCTTTTGCTAATAAATTTTTCTTTATCTTCAAAGCATCAGTTGAACTTTTAACTTGTATAGGCAGTATCAAACTTTGCAAATTGATGTCAAAGTATCTCTTCACTAAATCTTTTCTTTTTTTTATCTTCTTTTTTATCTTCTTTTTATTTTTTTCAATATACAAAAAGCCTTCATGAGCTAAAGCTATATCCAAGAGTGATGGCGCTGTTGTATAGATGATGGCTTTTGCACGGTTACAAAGGTATTCGTAAATTTCATTTGAACTTAATATGTAAGCACCATAACTTCCAAGAGCTTTTCCTAATGTTCCCATTTTGATATGGTTATCTTGAGGTTTGATTTTGTAATATTCAAAAACTCCGAGTAAATTATCTCCAACTACCCCGACACTATGGGCCTCATCTACAA
>WFMT01000180.1 GCA_015488975.1 Campylobacteraceae bacterium
CCTGAGGAATGTAGTCATAGTTTACAGAGAGAAACCATCTTACATTGGCATTTTTAAGTTTAAAATATCCTGCATTGGTGTCTGCTGTTTTTACATGTACTAGGTTCTCTTCAACATCTCCAAAAATCCAACAAAGCATATCATAAAAGTGAACACCGATATTTGAAGCGATACCACCAGATTTATTTTGGTCACCTTTCCAAGATATGAAATACCATTTACCACGACTTGTAAGATATGTTAAGTCAATATCATATACTTTATTTGGATTTTCTTTTAGTTCTTTTGTTACTTTTTCTTTTAATGCGATTATGGAATCGTGTAAACGAAGTTGTAAGATATTGTACACTTTTTTACCCGTTTCCTCTTCTATAATTTTTAGCTGATCAATATTGTGAGGATTAAGCACCAATGGTTTTTCACAAATTGCATTTGCTCCACTTTTTAAAGCAAATCGGATATGTGAATCATGCAAATAGTTGGGTGATGCTATTGCTATATATTCTATCCTTTTGTTGCCATCCCTATGCCATTTATCTACAAATCTATCAAACCTCTCAAATTCTGTGAAAAATGATGCTTTTGGAAAATTACTATCCATAATCCCTATTCCATCATACGGATCTAGTGCTGCAACAAGCTCGTTTCCTGTCTCTTTTATAGCTTTCATATGCCTTGGTGCTATATAGCCGGCTGCTCCGATAAGTGCGAAATTTTTACTCATTTTTATAATCTCCATGTTGGTTTTTTTACTATGCCTTTGACATCTATCACTATTGGGATGCCTTGTGACATACTTTTATATTGTTCTGTTGTAATGGCTTTGAAATTTTCATGCCCTACTGCCACTACTATGGCATCATACTTTTGTTTGTCTAGTGGAAGTTCAGTTACAAAATGAAGGTCTTTTGTCTGAACATCACTTTTATCTATCCAGTAGTCATACACTTCTACATAACACTCAAATTCTTCAAGTTCTTTGATGATGTCAAGTACTTTAGAGTTTCTCATATCCGGACAATCTTCTTTAAAGGTGGCACCCATCACTAGAATATTAGCATTTTTGAGCTTTTTATCCTCTTTTACCATCGCTTTGATAGTTTTATCAGCTATAAGCTTTGACATTGAGTTATTTATTTGTCTAGCACCTAAAATCAAGTTGGGCATATAACCTAAGCTCTTGGCTTTATATGTTAAGTAATAAGGATCAACACCTATACAGTGTCCACCGACAAGACCTGGAAACAATTTAATAAAGTTCCACTTAGTTCCTGCTGCTTCTATAACATCTTTCGTGTTTATATCCAACAAATCAAATATTTGAGCGAGTTCATTGATAAGCGCAATATTTACATCTCTTTGTGTATTTTCTATAACTTTTGCAGCTTCAGCAACTTTAATCGTAGGCGCTAGATGTGTTCCAGCTGTAATGATTGACTTGTAAAGATTGTTTACTTTTATCGCTATCTCAGGAGTTGAGCCTGAAGTAATTTTAAGTATTTTTGTAACAGTATGCTCTTTATCGCCTGGGTTAATTCTCTCGGGAGAATAACCACAAAAGAAATCTCGGTTAAACTTCATACCACTTTGTTCTTCTAGAATTGGAACACATACCTCTTCTGTAACGCCAGGATATACAGTAGATTCATAAATGACTATATCATCTTTTTTTAGAATTTTTCCGACCGATTCTGTAGATTTTATGATAGGTGTCAAATCAGGTGCGTTAAAATCATCAATAGGGGTTGGAACTGTAACTATATAGATATTGCAATCTTTTGCATCGTCTAAATTATTTGTAAAAAGCATACCATTTTTAATAGACTCTTTTACCTGCTCGCTTGTAAGTTCTAAAGTTCTATCAAAACCACTATTAAGCTCATCAATTCTTGATTGGTTTATATCTAAACCAACAACTTCAAACTTTTCACTAAATGCATGAGCCAAAGGAAGCCCTACATAACCTAATCCAATTATACATATTTTATTTTTCATTATTCATCTTCTCCATAAATTAAAAATCTTAGCAAGTATAAAACGAGGTAATGAGGGGTCAGGTATTGGGAATAAACCCGTACACGATTTCTTCAACTCAATTTCATTTTTAAGGATTTTCATGCTTGAATCTCTTTTGTATCTATTTTTAAAATATCGCATAATGCAATTCAACACC
>WFMT01000181.1 GCA_015488975.1 Campylobacteraceae bacterium
ACTTATGATTTTATTATAATGGCTATGGGATATGGCTTATAAAGCTCTTTTATGCACTCATTAGATAAATAATCCACTTCATTATTAGTTGTTATAAAAAGCGTACTATTCTCAAATTTGAAGCTATATTCGCCTTTTGTCAGGTTTTTATGTAAGCATTTACAAAGTGCAAGTATAAAACTAAGCCATCTAATATTATCAAGTTTCGGCAAAAGAGGCAGATACTCTCCAAGCTCACTCTCTTTGGGAAGTTTTTTATTTTGATAAAGCGTTATAAATGCTATTAAAAGTTTTTCTTTATGTGTATATCCATAATTTAAACTGTTAATGATAAGATAAAAAGAGTGTTCATTCTGCCTATAATAACTTATACTCGATCCTATAGATAAAAGTTTTGATGCTATGGCAAGTTCATTTTTATATTTATCATCTATTTTGTGTATTTGCTTTAAAGCATCAAATATTTTCATAGAATTTACTCTTAAAGAATTTGCATAAGTTTCATTCATTAAAAATCTATCGCACAGGCTTTTAAAACTTGGGTTAAAATTTGCAGGGAATCTGTAACCGGAAGTTCTTAGTAAATCTTGCAGATAAATCCCTTCTCTTACGCCAACACCACTTGTAATAACTTTCTTTATATTTAAAAATTTAAGAATATTTACAAAGATACAAACCCCTTCTCTAAATGTATCAATTCTGTGTTTTTTAATATTGTATTTTTTTAATTTTAATATTTCTTCTTTACTTATACTTTCAAACAACTCTATATTCTTTTCAAAATCATATTCATAAGCATGGAGTGTTTTTAGCGGATATGATTCTGGCATAATCAGTTTTGATATAGCCCGTGCCGTACCGCCGATAACTATAGCTACACTGTCTGTAAAATGATCCGGTATATCTTTTAGATTTGTTTTTATAAACTTCTCAAGTTCATCAAAAGATCTTTGTTTGTCATAAAACAACTCTTTTAATCTAATTGTCCCAACTTTTAAAGATATAGTATCTATAACTTTTCCATTACTGATTTTAGCCAATTCAGTAGAACCTCCGCCAATATCTATCGTAATTGCCGAATTTTGCTTTGGTAAAAGATTGAGTGTTGCTATACCGCCAAAATAGGCTTCTTTACTTCCATCAATCACTTTTATATTAAGCTTAGCCTCTTTTTTTACTCTGTTTATAAAATAAGCTTTATTTGATGCATCTCTTACAGCTGAAGTAGCCACACATAAAATCTTTCTACATTTTAAACTGTTTGCTATTTTTACAAAATCTTTAAGTGCTTTTATAGCTCTGTCAATTGCCTTTTCCTGCAGCAAATTATCTTGCTCATAGCAACCCTCAGATATTCTTACTCTACTTTTTGCTTCATAAATTATACTAAAAGCAAATCTACTACTTTTTTTGCAAACAATCATACGAACAGAGTTTGAACCGATATCTATAACGGCAGTTATCTTCGCCATTTACTCTTCGACCTGTAATTGCTTGAATTTAAGCTTTAACTCCTCAAAAGTTTCTAAGTTGTCACTATCGGAAATAATACAATCAACAGGACAAACAGATATACAAGCCGGCTCATCATAAGAGCCGACACACTCCGTGCAAATATCAGGATCAATTATATATACAGGATCCGCTTCTTCTATAGCAGCATTTGGACACTCATCTCTGCAAGCATCACAAGCTATACATTCATCAGTTATTTTAAGAGACATTTTTATAACCTTTTTATTTGTAAAATTAAATTACTTTATACATTAAAAAAGCTTTGAATAAATTTAAACGGGGTAGTTTTCTATGCAATTTCACAAAAATTTATAAATGGTAAGAAAATAGTTGCGATTGTGCCATTTTTATCTTTTCTGTTTTTTAAAAAAAGTGTAGCTCCTATAGCATCTGCTGCACCTTTTGCCAAAAAAAGACCCAATCCGCTGCCACTTTTGTCTCCAAACCTTTTAAATGGCGCAAAAAGATCTTTGCTTTCGTCTATCCCCTCACCCTCATCCAAAATATTAATATAAAAACCTTTACTGTCATTGTATGTTTGAATTTCTACTATATTATTTTCTTTGGTAAATTTTATAGCATTTTGAACAAAGTTTTGCAAGATATGTAAAAGCAAAGTAGGCTGAGTTACAACAACATAACTCTCTGGTTTCAAATCTATAACAATATCTTTTTTTTCATTACGAGCTAAAAGTTTAAAATTGTTTGCATGTTCTTTTACAAATGCTATCAAGTCAACTTCTACAGGTCTCTCAAACTGCGCCCCCTCTTGCCTTCCTATCTCCAAAATATTACTTATCATTTTATTCATTTCATCAATAGTTTTATTATCAAGCTTTAAAGTATCAATATATTTTTCAGCATCTCTTATTTTTATAAGAGTTACTTCATTCTTGGTTTTCATAACAGCCAAAGGCGTTTTAAGCTCATGGGCTATACCTATAAAAAGTTCTTTTTGATACTTTACAAAAGTCTTAATTCTATCAATCAGCTTATTTATACTACTTCCCAAAGGCATAAATTCTAAAGGCAAATCATCAGTATCTATATGAGTTAAAAAATTTTCATTTAATCTTGCTAACTTGTTTGTGAGTGATCTAATAGGGCTTAAAAGAATTTGAGAAAGAAAAAGTGCATAAAAAATTATAAAAACCATTGTAATCATATTGATTATAAAAATATTTTTTAAAATCTTTTGCAACAAAACATCAGTTGAAGAGACATCTTTAGTTACTGCAACAAAACTTGAATTTTTACGGTTTAGAGGATAATAAAGCTCTATATAATGCTTATTATTCTTTTTAAACTGCTCATACGATATACCAACAGGCAAATCAGTTCTTATAACAACCGCAACTCTTGCATCCGGTATTCTTTGATTTGGTCTAAATATATCAATCATATTTTCATTAAGCCTGATGGTTCTTGCAAAAAACATAGCATCACTTTTTAAATCTTTTGCAATATCATCATATATTGATATTTTGATATAATTAAACAATATAGTAGAAAATATTACAATCAGTGCTACCGAAGCAATCACTAATTGTAATATAAATTTATTTCTTATACTCTTTTTATTTATAATTTTTTTGGATAGCAAAATCTATAACCTCTTCTTCTAACAGTCTCTATAGTAGAAATGTTTAGAGGTTTGTCCATTTTTTGTCTAATTTGATTTATAGCCACTTCGATAACATTTGGAGTAACAAGCTCAGGTTCTTCCCAAATTGCATCAAGAAGTTGCTCTTTAGAAACTATTTGATCACTATGTCTTGCAAGCTGTGTCAAAACTTCAAAAGGTTTACCTTTTAACTCTATCTCTTTACCTTTATAAGTTATTTTTTCCTCATCAGGATCGATAATCAAATCATCTATTTCTATGATATTGGTTCCGCCAAATCTAAGTCTAGCTTCTATCCTAGCAAGAAGAATATCAAAATCAAAAGGTTTTTTTATATAATCATCCGCACTGTTTTTAAGAGCATTTATCTCACTCTCTTTATCATCTTTAGCTGAGATAACAACGCAAGCAGTTCTTGGAGATTTTTGTTTTACTAGTGCAACCAAATCGATACCATCACCATCAGGTAACATTAAATCCGTTAACACCAAATCATAATTCCTGATACCGATAAAATATTCAGCATCCTTAAAGTTTTCAGAGCTATCTGTCTGGTATCCGAACTCTTGAAGACCTTCGGCTATTGTTTTGTTTAGAGTAACCTCGTCCTCTACTATTAATATTCTCATATTTTTCCTTCATTTTAAAAATTAAGCAAAATTATAGCATAATTTTAGCAAAATTTAAAGTTTTTTTAATAAAAATTTAATATTTAGGTAAAAATTTTTTTATATATATCTTCGCCGAAGCTTGTTTTAAGTGGTATTCCCTCTTTTATCTTATAACTTCTTTTGCCTGATTTATCTCTTTCTGCTCTTAAAAATACAGTGTTTTCCAAATTTTTTTCCAAAAATGTTTCTGCAAAACTATACATGTGAGTAATAAAAAATATTTTTATTTTTTTCTCTATAAAGGCTTTTACTATTTGAGTTGCTATAAAAGAACCTTCACTTTCATTTGTTGCTGAAAAAGATTCATTAAATACCATCAAAGAATTTGGTGTTATTTGCTCGACTATATCACTCATTCTTTTAAGTTCTTCATCAAATTTTCCACTTTTTAAAGAATTGTCCTCATCTTTTTTAAAATGTGTAAAAAATTGATCACTGATATTGCTTTCAAATTTCTCAGCTGTAACAAACATGCCACACTGCATCATAAGGCCGGCAATAGCAATACTTCTTAAATAAGAAGTCTTACCTCCTTTATTTGCACCTGTTATCACAAATAATTCTTTATCTTTTGTTTGCAAATTATTTTCTACAACACTCTCTTTTTTAGTAAGTATTAAACTTATATCACGAAGTGATTTATAGTTTTCAACTCTCATGCTTGCATCATACATTATAGGAAAAACTACATCCACACTTAGTTCATTTAAAAATTTATAAATATTGAAACTTCCGATATAAAATGCTAATTCACTTCTTAAGGTATTTAAAAAACATTTTAAATGATCGGCTGTAAGTGCTAAAGTATTTGCAACAGAATTTTTACCTTGATTTCTCATTTGCGATAATATTCTAGCTCCGCTTTCATCTCTTGAATCAATACAAAATCTAAAATTAGTATCAATCCCTACGATGATATTTTGAAATATTTTTTGAAACCAATTATAATGTTTTCTATTTTTTTTATAAAGAGTATAATTTTGCCCTTTCATACCTTTACCAAGTTTAAAATACATAAAAACCCCATCTCTTAAACGAAGTTCTTTTAAATATACTTCAATTTGACCAATATATGAATCATTTAAATCACTATCTAAAATTTTTATCAGATTTTTCAAACCCTCAGATTTAAATCGACTTGAAGATGCTTTTAATATATCTTTTATCTTTTTAATATATCTAATAGATGCATCAACCCTTTTAATAGAACTACTGAGTATCACATCGGGATATTTCCTAAAAAATGCGAAAAATATACTTTTTTCCTGCTCAATAGCTTCAACATTTAATAAATATATTTGCTTTATCACTTCAAAATTGTTTATTACATCTTTAAGGATATCTTGTCTATATTTTATATCATCAATACTTCTCAAACTTCCAAGCAAAGCAACTCTCATTACATTTTGAATAAATTCATCCTCTTGTGCCGCAGCTTCAAATATAGTTTTAAGTTCCAAATCATCTATAAGTATATCAGCATTTGAGCATAACTCTTGTTCTACATCAAAATCTTTATCTTTATACATTAAAAATGAGTTCATTTGATACGACCTGCAATATCTTCATAAGTAAGAGCATATTTTTTTGCAATAGCCATGGCATAGGCTTTTCCATCAGCAAAATGCCTTATTATTTTATATGTTTTTTTCTCATGATTATCGGCATCAACCTGTGATACCATGCTTACAATCTTCTTATCAAATCTTGATATTTCATCTATAAAAGTTACCCATACACAAAATAAATCTTTTTTTATTATAATGCCCAATATATTTTCACTAAGTGCCGTAGCATCCTCTAAGGTTGTTGAAGTGAAAATTTCATTTACTATAACCAAGCTTTTAGAGCTAACCTCATCTAATATCTCTTTAGCTCTAAAAATATCATCTTCAAGCTTGCTTCTTAGGTTTGTTATATCTTCTTCTTTTTCAAAATGCGTAAAAATACCATCAATCATGTATACTCCTGCACTTGAAGAAGCCACTTTACAACCTATGCTTGCAAAATAAAAAAGCTCCCCAACACTTCTTGCAAAAGTTGTTTTTCCTCCTTGGTTTGGTCCTGTAACGACCATAATCCTCTCTTGATTTTTAAGATAAAAGTCATTACGAACGATTTTTATATCATTCTTAGTAGCTTTAAAAGCAAGCATCATATCAAATACATTATTGCCAAATACTTCTTTTTTATCAGTCAAAAT
>WFMT01000182.1 GCA_015488975.1 Campylobacteraceae bacterium
GTTCTTTGCGTCTCATTTTTTACAAGTTGGTAAAGAAGCGATTAGCCAAGGTTATGAGGTGCATCTTGCTTGCATGGTTACTGATAAAAAGGATGAGCTTGAAAGCATGGGATTTGTAGTACATGAGGCAAGTATCTCTCGCAGCGGAACACATGTGCTTCAAGAAATAAAAACAATGTATCAGATATATAAAGTAATGAAATCAGTTCGACCTGATATTGCAAATATTTTTTCTAAAGCAAATATCGCTGGACTCCCATCTTGTAGAGAAAATTTGCCAAAAGTTCTATTTGAAGCTACAGCTTATAGTCAAGCAGTTGTTGCAACTGATTGCCAAAGCGGATATAGAGAAATTTTAGCTCCTGAGACTAATGCGAGTTTCCAATTAAAAGAAAATTATGAACTATCAGAATTTGGAGCTTTAGCACCTATTAAAAATATCAAAAGCTCAAAAAAAGCTATGAGATTAATAATAGAAGATAAGGAAACGCAAAAGACTTATCAAATAAAAGCAAAAAAAAGAGTAGAAGATTTTAAAATAGAGAAAATTTCAATACTCTACAAGGATATATTATGTGCGGATTAGTTGGTTTTATTGCTAAAAGCCAAAAGCTGAAAATAGTAGAAAATATGTTGAAAATTCAAACTTACCGTGGACCGGATGACAGTGGTATATATTTTGATGAGCAAAATGGCGTTCATCTAGGACATAATCGTCTTTCTATTCAAGATTTAAGTTCACATGGGCATCAGCCCTTTATAAGCAATTGCAAAAATTATGTGATAGTTTTTAATGGTGAAGTTTATAATTTTAAAACCATTAGAGGTAAACTTGAGGATTTGGGGCATGAATTTATCTCAAACAGCGATACGGAAGTAATACTTTATAGTTATAAAGAGTGGGGTATGCAATGCCTTGATAAATTTATAGGAATGTTTGCATTTTCTATATTGGATAAAGTACAAAACAAGCTCTTTTTGGCAAGAGATAGAGCGGGGGTAAAACCTCTGTATTATTATACTTGTGACAATCAGTTTATGTTTTCATCTGAAATCAAATCATTTCATAAACATCCAAATTTTAAAAAAGAGCAAAATTTAGAAGTATTGCCTTGTTTTTTTCAGTTTGGGTATATACCGGCACCATATACGATATTTAAAAATTGTTTTAAGTTGGAATCTGGGCACTATTTGGAATTGAAAATTGATAATTTAGAATTTAGGATCACAAGATATTGGGATGTAAATGACTATTATCTTCAAGAAAAATTTTCTAAAAGTGAAGATGAGATATTAAGAGATATAGAAAAGATACTTGATGATGCTATTGATTTAAGAATGATTTCTGATGTACCTGTTGGAGTATTTTTAAGTGGTGGCTACGATAGCTCCTTAGTAGCTTCTATATTGGCAAAAAAACAAGGCAAAAAAATAAATACATTTACCATAGGTTTCGATGATCCAAAATACAACGAAGCCGAACATGCTAAAACAATAGCTAGATATTTAGGAACAAATCATACTGAATATTATATGAAAAATCAAGATATGCTAGATTTAGTTGAAAAATTGCCATTTTATTATGATGAACCTTTTGGAGATAGCTCAGCACTTCCGACTATGATAGTATCAAAACTGGCAAAGCAACATGTAAAAGTCGTACTTAGTGCTGATGGGGGTGATGAGGCTTTTTGTGGTTATAGTAAATACTTTTTTTTAAATAAGTTTCAAAACATATTTTTAAATAGTTTCAAAAGAGAAGTTTTAAAAGCTGGATTAAATCTGTTTAGTGTGGATAGTATAGCATTTATAAATGACAAGTTACCAAAAAAATTAAAACAAACGAACATCAAAGATAAATTTACAAAATTTCAAAGAGCTATAAATAGTCATAATTTAGAAGAAATGTTTGAAAATGCTAGTAGCTATACAGATAAAAATGAAGTAGCTAAATTTTTAAAAGTGCAAAGAGAAGAAAAAATTTTCAGCAAATGGGATAAAATAGAAAATGTTGAATTTTTAAATCAAATGATGGCTATTGATTACAAGCTTTTTATGAATGATGATGTGCTGACCAAAGTGGATAGAGCTACAATGAGTGTAAGTATAGAAGGAAGAGAGCCCTTACTAGATCATAGAATAATAGAATATATGGCAAGAGTTCCATTCGAGCTTAAATATAAGAACAACCAAGGAAAATATTTGCTTAGACGAGTACTTTATAAATATCTTCCAAAAGAGTTAGTTGATAAACCAAAATCTGGATTTCAGATACCACTTAATGAATGGCTTAGAAATGAATTAAAGCCTTTAGCCCTCAAATATTTAGATGAAACAAGACTAGATGATAATATTTTTAATATAAAAGAAATAAATAGTATAAAAGTTAGATTCTTTGGAGGTGTTGACATAGGTGCAACAATATGGTTTTTGTTAATATATCAGATGTGGAAGGAAAAATGGCTTGACTAAAAAAATATTATTTGTTGTAAATGTGGATTGGTTTTTTGTTTCACATCGCCTACCTTTAGCAATAGAAGCATTAGAAAGAGGTTATGAAGTTTCTTTGGCTTGTGAAATAACAGATAGGCAAGAGTATTTAGAAAATCTCGGTATTCATGTTTACCCATTAAAGATATCTCGAAGTAAGATAGGGATAGTTAGTGAATTGCAAGCACTGATTAGTATTTACAAGGTTTTAAAAGAGCTAAATCCAGATATAGCCCATTTTATTACTATTAAACCTGTCATTTATGGTGGGATTGCATCTCATCTTTTATCACATAAGAAAAAAGTTTTCTCTATCTCTGGATTGGGCTTTGTATTTATACAGGAGGGAATCAAAGCTTCTCTGACAAAAAAAATAATCAAATTTTTCTATTCAATAGCATTAAGTGGGAAAAATTCTCATATTATCGTTCAAAATCCTAATGATAAAGAAATTATACACTCTATATGTAATATGCCTATAACTACTATTAGAGGTTCCGGTGTAAACTTAAATGAATATGATTGTCGTGGAAACAATGAAAGCACTATAACCGTAGTGATGGCATGTAGACTTTTAAAAGATAAGGGTGTTTTTGAATTCCTTAAGGCTGCAAAAATTCTTGATAAAAAAGCTTATAAAGTAAATTTTGAGCTGTATGGAGATATTGATAAGTATAACCCCGCTAGTCTTACTCAAAATGATGTCGATACCATAATAGAAGATAGCATCGTCAAAGTTCATGGCTTTAGTGAAGATATCTCTAAAGTATTCGAACATTCTGATATAGTGGTACTCCCATCTTACCGGGAAGGCTTGCCAAAGGTTCTAGTTGAAGCAGCAGCTTGTGGTCGAGCAGTTGTTACAACTAATGTTCCAGGTTGTCGTGATGCCATAGAGGTCGATAAGACCGGTTTGCTTTGTGAAGTAAAAAATGCGCAAGATTTAGCAAAAAAGATAGAAAGACTTATAGTCGATGAAAACTTAAGAAAAAAAATGGGAAAAGCAGGAAGAAAACTTGCTCAAAAAGAATTTGATATCAATAAAGTAGTAGCTATGCATTTTGCAATTTATGAGGATTTAAATGAATGATGTTTTACTCACAGGCTCAAACGGTTTTGTAGGAAAATATTTTATAAAGAAATATGCTGACAGATACAATATTCAAACTTTTTCATTTTTAAATGATGATTTTAAATC
>WFMT01000183.1 GCA_015488975.1 Campylobacteraceae bacterium
CTCAAAAAAAGTGGACTATGCCAATAAGAAATTGGAGTTTAACTATCTCTCAACTTGCTATTCATTTCGAGGGACGGTTGGATAAAGCTCTCAACTTATGATACAATTTTAGGAATTATCCGATGCTGACACAGATTATTGAATACTACCTCAAGAGAAGTAATCTCTCCTGATGCTAATTGTTTTTTTTAACTCTTCGTGGTTGATTAAGCTAATATGTAAATCCTTATAAATTATTCACTTGATTAGTTTATCAAATGAATCTAATTTTTAAGGTTTACACAGTTCTTTTTACACTCTCTTAGATTTATTATTTGTTTCTTCTATTTTAAATCCATCTTCTGAAAAATACTCACTCAATTCGGCTAAGTGCATTGAATCTATTGTGTCAAAATATAGTTGAGTATTATATTTTTTTGATACTGCTACTGCTTTTTGATACTCTTTTTTGAGATACTCGAAATACGCTCTATTATCTTTTATTTTATCCATTTTTTGCAACCTTTATAATTATTTTTAACATGCACCAGAGATAAACTCTTGATGTTTGATTAAGTCATTTTTGTTAAGTCAGTTTAATAACTCTTTTTTTAATTTCATCTTTAAAATTTTGAATTTGATATTGACAATCTGATAATTCACCATATTCTTTTTCTTTTATATATTTTTCTATTTTTGCTTCTTGTATTTTTATTTCTTTTTTGAGTTTTTCGATGGTGAAGTTATTTAACGATCTCCTTTTTAATTTTTCTTTATCTACTTTAATTTTAATAAATGTATCAATCTCTTTATCAAGTGCACGATCGACTACAATGTGCAAATCATCATATTTAATATTCTCAATAAAAACAAATTCTCGCGCTTCATCTAGTGATATAGCACTTGTAAAGCCTATAAAGCATACTCTTCCAACATCAAATCCATGTTCTACATCTGAAACTGAACACCTAAAGTATTTTGATTTATTTTTCATTTTTGCTCTTTTATTTGTTTTACTTCTTCTTTTAAGAGTTTAATCTCTAGTGATTTTGCGAAAAATATTTGTAAAAATCTATTTTGCTCTTTTTCTAAATATCTTAAATCTTCATTTTGTGAAATTAAGAGCTGCTTGATTTTTTTTAAATCTTGCCTTGTTATTTCTCGCTCTTCATCTGCTATCATGTTGCGATCGAACTCTTTTTGTATTTCTATTTTCGCTACTCTGACTGCCCTATTGCCTCTTTTTATTCTGTAAGGTTTTTTATTACCTTGTTTGTGTCGTTCTTCTTCAAATTTTTCTTGTATGGTCATTGTCTTTCCTCGATTATTCTTTTCAGTTTTGTTATTATATCACTTATTAAATGATATTAACATAAAGCTTTTTAATCAAGTTTGTATCTTCTATTTCTATCTCATTCAAAAATTTTAAATTTTTATATTTAGTATCGCTTCTTTTTTGCCGTTTTGAATTATTTTCAATTATTTCAATATCTTCGTTTTGTGATATTAAAATACCTTTTTTTGGTAGTGAAAATTGTTTTAAACTCTTGTCTTTTTTATCATAAAAAATAGCTGTTGCATTTGTTGTGTAGTAGCCTACATAATGGTGTTTGTCATACTTTTCTAAAGTTTTTTTATACTTCTTACTTTCATTTATAAAGCGTGTGTTTTTTGATATTACTGCTGTTTTTATAGTAGTGTTAAATCTTAGTTTTTTTGGTAGATATTTTTCTCTTAAGTTATCTAGATTTTGGTTTTGTGATGCTTCTAACTCTGATATTAGAGCGCTTATTTGTTGCTGTGCTTGAGTATATTTTGTGTATATTTTATAATCTGTATCTATGTCAATATCTTTTAATTCTTCGTAAAAGTTTCTAAATGTCATTTCTATATATCCTATAATATCATTTATTAAGTGATATTATAGCGTACTTTAGATCTAATTTTTTGGTACAAGTATGCGTTGTTTTAATGTGCTGAAACTTAGGAAAAGTCTATAAACAAGGGGAAGGCATAGTAGTATTATAAAATTTTTACATTTTAGATGTAGAAAATTATAATGTCCTCAAAAAAAACAAACCACTTAATACAACATTCTTATTTAAATGATAAAATAAGAACAAGAAAAGAGAGAGATAAAAATGAGTACCAAGAGAAAAAAATAGGGTAACATACAGTGCAGAGTTCAACACAAATATTGTTATAAATTGATTTTCTTTTGTATATAACAATATATAAAATAATTAGGAGATGCTATTATGGGATATCCCTCACCAAACAATATTTATGGAACGATAAAATATGAAAGTGTTGTTTATAACTTGAAAAATAGGCAATTTAGCGAAGAGCAAAATGAAAAGATAAATCAGTTTGTAAAACAAGAAAATATCAAACTTATGCCATTTTTTCCACATATTCCTAAAAATTTATTTACTTGTTATGAAGTAATCGATAGCAAGCTCTATATAACTAAGATAAATTTTAGCGATAAATCATATAAACCAATAGATATATTTGGCGAAGAGGTGGTGGAATGTGATTTTGATATTATTTTAAAAGCAGTTGTAAATACGACAGAATTTATAGTTGATGTAGTTAGTAAAA
>WFMT01000184.1 GCA_015488975.1 Campylobacteraceae bacterium
ATCCGATGTCAACTGCAAAATCAAGAAGTGTATTGCCTAAAGAATACAATATAAAAGATATTGTTTATAATATATCAAGAAGTTCTTTTTTAACAGCGGCTATACTTAATGAAAATTGGGAGCTTCTTAAGATAGCCTCAAAAGACAAACTCCATCAAGATATGAGAATGTCGAGTATGAAAGAACTATATTCAGTACAAAAATGTGCTTTGGAAAATGGTGCATTAATGAGTACTCTCTCAGGAAGTGGGTCTTCATTTTTTAATATGGTATATGAGGATGATGCAAAAAATATTGTAAATGCATTAAAAATAAAATTTCCTCATTTTAGAATTGAAAGTTTTGCCTTTAATAATATAGGATTAAAAGTAAATTTTTGATATAATGAAATCGATAAGAATGTGTATTGCTTGCAGAAATAAAATTGAGCAAAAAAAATTAATCAGATTACAATGCATAAACAAAGATATTGTGTACTTTACCGGGAAAGGGAGAAGTTTTTATATCTGTAAAAAATGTATAATGAAAAATAATAAAAATTTAATCAAACCATTGAATAAATTTTGTAAAAAAAACAATAGTAGCATTTTGAAAATAATTGAAAAACTTAAGGAGAAAATATTTAATGGATAAGGTTCGAATTCACGAAATTGCCAAAGAATTGGGAATGAAAAGTAAAGAAGTCGTAGAAAAAGCACAAGATCTTGGTATAGAAGCAAAATCTGCCAACAGTTCAGTAACACTTGAATCTGCCGACAGACTTGTAAATTTTATAATGAGTGGCGATAGAGGTGAAATAAAAACAAAACCTGCTACAGTCAAAAAGAAGGAAAAAACAGTAGAAAAAAAAGAGGATACTTCTGTAAAAAAATCACCTAAAGTCGAACCGTCAATAAAAGAAAAAACTCCTTTGCCAGAAAAGATAAAAACAGAAAAGGTGATAACAAATACAAAAAAAACTGAACCTACTCCAAAAGCGATTAAAGATATTGAAATAGAGAAATCCAAAGAACATAAACCAAATGAGACTTTAGCAACTGCAAGCATTAAAAAAAGAAGAGGTTTTGTCATTGTTAAAAGAAAAAACACTAAAGAAAAACCAAAAGAAACTACTTCTTCACATAAGATAACTAAAAATTTTGAAATGCCAAAAGCATTTGAAGATGCTACGAAAAAGAAGAAAAAGGTTAAAAAAGTTAAAAAAACAATAACCAAAAAAGATAATTCTTCTGCCATTGATATTTTAGCAAACAGAGAGTTAAGTGATGTTCAATTAGACTTTATTAGCGATATGGTTGTTTTGCCTGATTTTAGTATAAAACATGAAGAAGCGAAGAAGAAGAAAACAAAACAGTTTGATGCAAATAAAGTACAGATGGTAAAAAAACCATCTTTTATTCAACAAGGTATTAAACGAAAATCAAAAAGAAGAAAACGCAAGAGAGTTGAAGAAAAGGTTGAAAACATCAAAGCTATTAATATACCAGAAGAAATAAGAGTTTATGAATTTGCACAAAAGCTTGAAAAAAATCCAAGTGAGATTATAAAATCACTGTTTACTCTTGGAGTAATGGTTACTAAAAATGACTTTTTAGACAAAGATGCTATAGAAATTTTAGCTGATGAGTTTGATATTGAAGTGAATATAACAAATCCTTTGAATGATTTTGACTATGAGCAGGTTTATCAAGCAGGTGATGAAAGCAATATGCAGACAAGACCTCCAATTATAACTATAATGGGACATGTTGACCATGGTAAAACTTCTTTACTTGATAAAATAAGAACAACTAAAGTTACAGATAAAGAGTACGGTGGCATAACTCAACATATAGGTGCATATACCATAGAAAAAAACAATAAAAAAATAACTTTTATTGATACTCCAGGGCATGAAGCATTTACAAAAATGAGATCCCGTGGTGCTCAGTTAACTGATATTGCTGTCATAGTAGTTGCAGCTGATGATGGTGTGAAACCCCAAACAAAGGAGTCAATCTCCCATGCTAAAGCAGCCAATATACCTTTTATAATAGC
>WFMT01000185.1 GCA_015488975.1 Campylobacteraceae bacterium
GCTATAAGTTAGTTATCTCTAATCCAAATCAAATATACAAAGAATTTCTTTCAAAATTGGTTAATAAAACACAAGAACAGTTTGCACATAAGTTAATACTGCTACTAAACGGAAGTGAGGTAACAGTTGATATAAATATTTTAAATTTTCCGGTTTTACACAATAATGCTGTAAATGTTTACTATACATCACTGCCTCCAAAGATTACAGGCAAAGCAGGCTCAAATGCTTTATTGCATGAATTATCAATATTTTTACACAACAAAGGCATAGGAGAAAGTATCAATATAGGTGCTTTTGGCAAAATTACATCAATAAAAGTTAAAAATATTGACAAAATATTTGATGGAAAAAATGGAAATCTTACTGTAAAACTCAAAGATTATATATCTAAAATTGATAAATTCAATATAGAAAAACATTATTATAAATTTAAAGTAAAAAACAAATTATTGGAATTTGACATAAACTCTAAAAACGGTGTAATAATGAGTTCAAATTATCATAAATTAAAATGCGATATCGACAAAGAAGGATTATATGACAGTAAACTTGTTTGTGAACTTGATAAATTCAATCTAAATATCAAAAAATATAAAAGCCAAACTTTAAGTTTAGATAATATATTAATATATACAAAATCAAAATTAGAAGCAAATAATATAAATTATAAGTATAAATATAAAATCAAAAATATTAACTTCAAAACAAAGTCTGTCTATGGTAGAAAAAACAGTGTAGTAATAAATAATTTTGAGTACTCAGGCAGCATCAAAGGTATCAATAAAGATGCACTTGATGATATTTACAACATGCAATATAAAGGAAAAAGATTTTATTTAAATAAACAATACCAAAATGCAATTTTAAAATTTATTAACAATGGATTTGACTTCAATATAGACAATTTAAGCATAGATTCAATGTCACTTGGCTCTGGAAGTGGAAAAATCACTTTAGGCAATATTAGCATAAAGATGAATTTAAAAATACTAAAAAACAATATTAATTTTACAAAAAGAGTTAAACCGTTAATGTTGTTAAAATATTTAAATCTCAAAATGAATATTTCATTAACAAAAAAAGATTATAATCTTTTAAAAAAATTAGACAGAAGAAATAAAATAAAAAGGATAACCAAATTGGTTAAATTTGATGGTGATAATGCTGTATTTGATATTGATTTTACCAAAGGAAAATTAACCGTAAATGACCAAAGTATCTTTTAGGAAGCTTGCTGTGAAAGAGAAGAATTTAAAAAAACAGCCTTTAAGGAGTAAGCAAAAATATAAAATGGTTTTTGAGCATTCTCATATTGGGATTGTATATTTTGATACAAATGGCATAATTATAAATGCAAATAAAAAAGCATTAGATATTTTTCAAATAGAAGAAAATGAGGCAAGAGGTTTCAACCTCTTGCAAAATGCACAAAATAAAGACTTGTTAAGGATGATTGAAAAAAGCATTAAACTTGGTGCTGCTATTTACAAAGGATATCATAAAACTACATATTTAAAAAGAGAAATATATATAGAAATATATTTTGAGGCAATAAAAGATAAAAATGGAAATATCTTATATGTAATTGCATCAATATTTGATAAAACAGTGGAACACAAGGCTGTTGAAAAACTGATTGATAACAAAACAAAATGGGACTCTTTTGTAAATACTATGATAATTTTATTTGTTCAAACAGATAAAAATGCTATTATAAAACAAGTTTCGCCATCAATATATAACATATTAGGATATACTCAAAAAGAAGTTATAGGAAAGAGTATCTTTTCTTTTTGGCAAAACAAAGATGATGCACTCAAACACCGAAAATCATATATAAAATATTTAATGCCCATTAAAAGTGCAGAATATCCATTTTTACATAAAAACGGAAGTACTGTTATACTTGATTTTAATGTAACCCCGATAATTGATAAAAATGGAGAGTTAGCAGGCAGTATCAGTATAGCAAAAGATATGACCGAATTTAATAAAGCCCAATCATCTTTAAAACTGTACAAAAACATTATAGAACAAATAAGTGATGGCGTAACGATAACAGATAAAGACAATAGGATAATAGATGTAAATCAAGCTTTTTGCGATATCACAAAGTATAGCAAAGATGAAGCCATAGGAAATGATCCAAAAATCTTAAATTCAAGAATACATGGTGTCGAATTTTATAAAAATATGTGGGAAAATATAGACAAAAAAGGGTCATGGAGTGGTGAAATATGGAATAAACACAAAGATAACGGTATTTACCCGGAATTTATCACTATAAATGCGATAAAAGATAGGAATAATAATATTCAAAATTATGTTGCGATATTTCATGATATGAGTGCAATAAAAGAAAATGAGGCAAAAATACA